>JBFLWO010000283.1:0-3816 GCA_040757755.1 Actinomycetota bacterium | reverse complement strand
CGCGTGCGGCAGGATCACGGGCGGACGGAGCGCGGTCCTCGCGCCGCGGATCCCGCATGCGGGGGGCCGCCGTCCCTGTGGTAACGTTTCCACCTGCCCGTCCCCGGACCGGAGGATCGTCTGCGTGGCTACAGGCCAGCGCATCGCCGTCACGATGGCTTGCCAGGAGTGCAAGCGTCGTAACTATCAGTCCAACAAGAGCAAGCGGAACACGCCCGACCGCATCGAGCTCCGCAAGTTCTGCCGGTGGTGCGGGCGCCACACGACTCACCGAGAGACGAGGTAGTCGCCAGGCCCCGCGGGCTTCCCGCAGAGGGTCGTAGCTCAATTGGTAGAGCACCGGTCTCCAAAACCGGGGGTTGGGGGTTCGAGTCCCTCCGGCCCTGTCGACCCCACCTCCTCAACGACGACGTAGGACCACGATGGCACGCATCCGACCAGCGAAGGACAACCCGGCGCCGGCCCCCGGCGCGGGGGGCGCGGGGGCTCCGCCGAAGCGCCGCCGTCCCGCCGGCGGGACCGGTCCCGGCAACCGGCAGGCACCGCCGGTCAAGCAGGGGTCGGTCACCAAGGCCGTCCAGGTCGGCCGCGCGTCGCGTTTCATGTCGGAGGTGGCGACCGAGCTTCGGAAGGTCACCTGGCCGACGCGCCAGCAGCTGTTCCAGGCGACGGCCGTCGTCATCGTGTTCGTCGCGATCGTGACGGCCTACCTCGCCGCCCTCGACGAGGTCTTCGGCCGCCTCGTCGACGCCATCTTCTAGAACCCGCCGCTCAGGGAGCCTCTGCGTGCTGCGCTGGTACGTCATCAACACCTATTCCGGGCACGAGAACAAGGTCAAGGCCAATCTCGAGCACCGCATCGCCGCCGCCGGCCCGGCCGTGAAGGTCCGCCAGGTGATCGTTCCCACGGAGCAGGTGGTGGAGACGAACAAGGACGGCCAGAAGGTCCAGACCGAGAAGCGCGTCCTCCCCGGCTACGTCCTCGTGCAGATGGACATGGACGACGACGCCTGGACGCTCGTCAAGAACACCCCGGGCGTCACGGGCTTCGTCGGCGGCACGGGCCGCATCAGCCAGCCGGTGCCGCTGAGCCAGGCCGAGGTGGACCGGCTCCTGCACACGGCGACCGAGACGAAGCCGAAGCTGCGCGCCGACCTCGACGTCGGCGACCAGGTGAAGATCATCCAGGGCCCGCTGTCGGACTTCACCGGCGAGATCGCCGAGATCAACCACGAGCAGGCCCGCGTGAAGGTGCTGGTCAGCATCTTCGGCCGCGAGACCCCGGCGGAGCTGTCGTTCGACCAGGTGAAGAAGCTGACGTAGCGGGGCCGCGCCGCCCCACGGCGGCGAAGCAGGTACACTGTCGCGCCCGCCGCGGGGCCCGAGACGTCTCGGCCTCGTCGCGGGTGCCGCGAGGGGCCCGGCGGACGGGCCCGGTCAACCGAGAAGGACGCCCTGGCGAATGGCGAAGAAAGTCCTGCAGATCATCAAGCTCCACATCCCCGCGGGCGCGGCGTCCCCGGCGCCGCCGGTCGGTCCCGCCCTGGGTGCCGCGAGCATCAACATCATGGAGTTCTGCAAGGCGTTCAACGCGCAGACTCAGGCGGGGAACGGCGTCATCACGCCGGTGGAGATCACGGTCTACGAGGACCGCTCCTTCACGTTCATCACCAAGGTGCCGCCCGCCCCGGTGCTCATCAAGATGGCCCTGGGGCTCGACAAGGGCTCGGCCGAGCCGCACAAGGACAAGGTGGCGACCCTCACCCGCGACCAGCTGCGCGCGATCGCCGAGCAGAAGATGCCGGACCTGAACGCGAACGACATCGACGCCGCGATGAGCATCATCGCCGGCACCGCCCGCAGCATGGGCGTGCAGGTCGAGGCCGGCTGACGTCACCCGACGCCGCCGCCCGACGACGACCGGAAAGGACACTGAGGTGCCGAAGCACGGCAAGCGCTACCAGCAGGCCCGCGCCGCCATCGACCGCGAGACCGCCTACCACCCCGTGGACGCGGTGCGCCTGATCAAGGCCCAGGAGCTGACCCGCTTCGACGCCACCGTCGAGGTGCACTTCCGCCTCGGCGTCAACGTCCGCCACGCCGACCAGCAGCTGCGCGGCACGATCAGCCTGCCGCACGGCACCGGCAAGGAGGTGCGGGTCGCCGTGTTCGCCCAGGGCGACAAGGCGCGCGAGGCCCAGGAGGCCGGCGCCGACGTCGTGGGTGACGAGGACCTCGCGAAGCGCGTGCAGGAGGGCTTCAGCGACTTCGACGTCGCCATCGCGACGCCCGACATGATGGGCACGGTCGGCAAGCTCGGCCGGATCCTCGGCCCGCAGGGCAAGATGCCGAACCCGAAGACCGGCACCGTCACGTTCGACGTCGCGAAGGCCGTCGCCGACGTGAAGGGCGGCAAGGTCGAGTACCGCACGGACCGCGCCGGCATCGTCCACCTCGGCATCGGCAAGCGCTCCTTCGGCGAGGCGCAGCTCGTCGAGAACTACCAGGCGGTTCTCGAGGAGATCCTCCGGGCGAAGCCCGCCGCCGCCAAGGGCCGCTACCTCAAGTCGATCACCATGGCGCAGACCATGGGGCCGGGCATCCCGCTCGACACGACGAAGACCAGCCACCTGCTCGACGAGGTGGCCGCCGCCTGACCCCTTGCGACGGCGGGCTGCTATCGTCCGCCGCCGCGAGATTCGCAGAACACGCACCAACCGAAGACCACGGGGGCGGCGCCGCCGCCTGAAACCCGCGACGCGGGCACCCCGTGCGAGGTCGGAGCCGAACGGGACCCCTCCCGAGTGGGCGCGCTGCGCCCCGGCCCGAGCTCGCCCGGGCCCGACACACGAGGAGGTGGGTCCTGAACCGAGACGAGAAGGCCGCGGTCGTCGCCGAGATCGTCGACCGGCTGACCGCGACCGAGACGGTCATCGCCGCCGACTTCCGGGGGATGACCGTCAAGGAGCTCGCCGGGCTGCGCACGAAGCTGCGCGGCGCCGACGCCGGCATGACGGTCGTGAAGAACACGCTCGCCCGGCGTGCCGCCGACGAGACCGGCCGCGCGGCGCTGCTCCCGTACCTCACCGGCCCCAGCGGCCTGGTGTGGGCGGCGGGCGACCCGGCGCAGGCCGCGAAGATCCTCGCCGACACCGCGAAGGCGGTCGGCGGGCGCATGACGCTGAAGGGCGGCGTCATGGGCCAGGAGGACCTCCCGGCGGAGGCGGTGCAGAGGCTCGCGGCGCTGCCGTCGCGCGACGTGCTGCTCGCCCAGCTGGCCGGCGGGGTCGCCGCGCCGCTCACCGGCCTGGCCGGCGCCCTCAACAACATGATCGGCGGCCTCGCCCGGGCCCTCGGCGCGCTGCACGAGCAGCGCGCCGGCGAAGCCCAGGCCGCCTGACGTTCGCACGAGACACAACGACGAAGGGGAGACACGGGAAATGGCGATGACCACCGAGGAGTGGATCGACGAGCTCAAGGGCATCTCCGTGCTGGAGCTTGCCGAGCGCATCAAGGCGCTCGAGGAGACGTTCGGCGTGACGGCGGCGGCGCCGGTGGCCGTCGCGGCGGCGCCGGCGGCGGCGGAGGCCCCCGCCGAGGAGGAGCCCACCACCGTGACGGTGAGCCTCGACTCCGCCGGCGACAAGAAGATCCAGGTGATCAAGGTCGTGCGCCAGATCACCGGCCTGGGTCTGAAGGAGGCGAAGGACCTCGTCGACGGCGCCCCCAGCGCCGTGAAGGAGGGTGTGGCGAAGGAGGAGGCCGAGCAGATCAAGGCGCAGCTCGAGGAGGCCGGCGCCGTCGTCTCCTTCAAGT
>JBFLWO010000282.1:0-3846 GCA_040757755.1 Actinomycetota bacterium | reverse complement strand
GACTGGCATGCCGGGCACCAGTACGCCGTGCGGTTCGCATCCCCCTGCCCGCGCGACCGGATCGGGGTGCCGCACCGCCGGCACGGCCGCCCCGCCCGCCGGTACACCCACATCGCGGGCCGGGCGGCGCCCGTGTCACGCGCCGCCTGCGCGAGCAGCCGCGCGGCCGTCGACCCCACCAGCCGGCGCTCCTCCGCGGTGAGGGACCCGACGGTGCGCCACGGGTCGATGCCGCACAGAAACAGGGTCTCGCACCGGTACACGTTCCCGACGCCGGCGACGACGCGCTGATCCAGGATCGCCTCCCCCACGGCGCGCGCCGGGTCGACGCGGGCGAGGGCCGCCGCCGTCGCCTCCGCGGGATCCACGTCGGGGGAGAGGAGGTCGGGGCCGAGGACGGCGACCGCGGGGAGGGGGGCGCCGGGCGCGACGAGCCGCAGGTGCGGGCCGCGGTACTGGGCGACCGCGTGGTCCTCCGTGCGGAGGACGAGCCACAGGCCGCGCCGCGGCAGGTCGTCGGCCGCAGCCACCACCCGCCACGACCCCACCATCCCCAGGTGGGAGTGGAGCACGGCGCCGTCGTCGAAGCGCACCAGCAGGTGCTTCCCCGCGGCGTCCACCGCCGTGACGCGGCGGCCCTCCAGGCGCTCCGGGATGCGCTGCGCGGCGAGGCGCGGCTCGGGCGCCTCCACCGTGAGCGCACGGCCCGTCAACGCCGCGGCGAGGCGTCGGGCGTTGCGATGGGTGATGTGTCCTTCCGGCATTCCAGTTTCGTCATCCGGGGCGCCGGGCACCGGTTCCCCGCGACGTTCGGCGACCGGGCCGGGCGTTGACGCGCGGACCGCGCGTCCTGTAATAAACCCGCCTCCAACTCGCGAACAGGGGGCATTGTGCTCCATCCCCTCGATCGCGCGGCCGCGTCGGCCGCGCCCACGGCACCCCGCAACACCCCCCCCGGCGGCCGTCCGATGACGGCCCCCGGCCACGTGGTGCTCGGCGTCGTACGCGAGGCCGACCCGGGGGAGCGGAGGGTCGCCGTCACCCCCGCGGTGCTGCCGCAGCTCGCGAAGGCGGGGGTGCGCGTGGTGGTCGAGGCCGGCGCCGGTGAGGCCGCCGGGTTCCCCGACCAGGCGTACACGGACCGGGGCGCCACCGTCTCCACCCGGGAGGACGCCCTCGCCGCGGACGTCGTCGCGTCGGTGCGGGTCCTCGGCGGCGACCCCTCCTACCCGGACGCCGAGGCGATCCGCCCCGGCCAGGTCCACGTCGGCATGGCCGCCCCGTTCGCCACCCCCGAGGTCGCGGCGGCCGTCGCCGCGCGCGGCGCCACCCTGTTCGCCCTGGAGCTCGTGCCGCGCACCACGCGCGCCCAGTCGATGGACGTGCTGTCGTCGCAGGCGAACGTCGCCGGCTACAAGGCGGTGCTGCTCGCCGCCGCCGCCCTCCCGAAGATGTTCCCGCTGCTCACCACCGCGGCCGGCACGATCGCCCCCGCGAAGGTGTTCGTCGTCGGGGCGGGCGTGGCGGGGCTGTCGGCGATCGCGACGGCGCGACGGCTCGGCGCCGTCGTGGAGGCGTACGACGTGCGCCCCGCGGTGAAGGAGGAGGTGGAGAGCCTGGGCGCCCGGTTCGTGGAGCTCCCGCTCGAGACCGGCCAGGAGGGCTCCGGGTCCGGCGCCTACGCCCAGCAGATGACGGAGGACACGCTGCGCCGCCAGCGCGAGCTGATGGCGAAGACCGTCGCGGCGAGCGACGTCGTCATCACCACCGCCCAGGTGCAGGGGAAACGCGCGCCGCTCCTCGTCACCGCCGAGATGGTCGGGGGCATGGCCCCCGGGTCCGTCGTGGTGGACCTCGCCGCCGAGCAGGGCGGCAACTGCGAGCCCACCGTCGCCGGCGAGACCGTGGACGTGGGCGGCGTGCAGGTCATCGGGCCGCGCAACGTCCCGGCGACGGTGCCGCACCACGCCAGCCTGATGTACGCGAAGAACGTCGCGAACTTCGTCGTCCTCCTGGTGCGTGACGGTGCCCTCGCGCTCGACACGGAGGACGACATCGTCCGGGAGAGCCTCGTCGCGCGGGACGGCGCGATCGTGAACCAGCGGGTGCGGGACGCGCTCGCCGAGACTCCGGGGGTGGCGGGGTGACGACCGACCAGATCATCACGAGCCTGTTCGTGTTCGCCCTCGCCGGGTTCCTCGGCCTCGAGGTGATCCGGCGGGTGCCGAAGCTGCTGCACACGCCGCTCATGGCGTTGACGAACGCCCTGTCGGCGATCTCCCTCGTCGGGTCCCTCGTGATCCTCGGCCAGCAGAGCTCCACGTACTCGACGATCCTCGGGTTCATCGCCGTCGTCGCCTCGACGATCAACGTCGTCGGCGGCTTCCTCATCACCGACAAGATGCTCCGCATGTTCAAGAAGCGGGAGAAGCCGACGACGGGGGTCCGCTCGTGAGGGGTCACGTCGTCGAGCTCCTGTACCTCGTCGCCGCGATCGGGTTCGCCCTGTCGCTCAAGTGGATGTCGTCCCCGCCGACGGCCCGCCGCGGCATCGTCGCGGGGGAGGTCGGGTTCGGCCTGGCGATCGTCGCGACGCTGCTGCACCCGTCGATCACCGGCGCCGGCTACGTGTGGATCGCGGCGGCCCTCCTCATCGGGTCCGCGATCGGCGTTCCCCTCGGCCTGCTCGTCCCGATGACGGCGATGCCGCAGCGGATCGCCCTGTCGCACGCGTTCGGCGCCCTCGCCGCGGGCCTCGTCGGCACCGCCCACTACTTCCTGGAGCACGAGCACCTCGGCAAGTTCGAGCTGGGGGTCCTGGGGGCGGAGATCGTCCTCGGGTGCCTCGTGTTCACCGGCAGCCTGATGGCGGCGGGGAAGCTGCAGGAGTGGCTGCCGCAGCGCCCCGTCGTGTTCACCGGGCAGAACTGGGTGAACCTGCTCGTGTTCGGCGCGGCCGTCGCCCTGGTCGTCACCCTCATGTTCGCGCCGGACGCGACGGTGATCGTCCCGGTGATCATCGCCCTGTCGCTCGTGTTCGGGGTGCTCCTCATCGTCCCGATCGGCGGCGCGGACATGCCGACGGTGATCGCTCTGCTGAACAGCTACGCGG
This sequence comes from Actinomycetota bacterium, assembly GCA_040757755.1. Lineage (GTDB taxonomy): Bacteria > Actinomycetota > Thermoleophilia > Miltoncostaeales > Miltoncostaeaceae > JBFLWO01. The sequence continues at coordinate 734 of JBFLWO010000282.1, read as the reverse complement.
GCCTGTCCGCCGCGGCGCTGGGCCTGGTGCTGGACAACAAGCTGCTGATCGTGGCGGGCGCCCTCGACGGGATGTCCGGGTTGATCCTGTCGATCATCATGTGCCGCGCGATGAACCGCAGCTTCCGGAACGTGCTGTTCGGCGCGTTCGGCCAGGTGGCGGACTCCGCGGGTGACGGTGGGGAGGCGCTGCCGATCCGCTCCGCCGCCCCGGATGAGGCGGCGGACCTCCTGAAGGCGGCGCGGTCCGTGGTGATCGTCCCCGGCTACGGGATGGCGGTGGCGCAGGCACAGCACAAGGTGCGCGAGCTGTCTGACGTGCTCGCCGCGGAGGGCGTGGACGTGCGGTTCGCGATCCACCCCGTCGCCGGCCGGATGCCCGGGCACATGAACGTGCTCCTCGCGGAGGCGAACGTCCCGTACGACCGCCTCCTCGACATGGACGAGATCAACTCCGAGTTCCCCCAGGTGGACGTCGTCCTCGTCCTCGGCGCGAACGACGTCGTGAACCCGGCGGCCCGCCACAACACGAACAGCCCGATCTACGGCATGCCGATCCTCAACGTCGACCAGGCCCAATGCGTCATGGTCGTCAAGCGCAGCATGCGCCCCGGCTTCGCCGGCATCGAGAACGAGCTGTTCCACAACCCCAAGACCCTCATGGTGTTCGGCGACGCCAAACAGGTCGTCGGCGACCTCACCATGGAGGTCACCGGCGCCCAAGACGCCATCTCC
>JBFLWO010000281.1:0-3847 GCA_040757755.1 Actinomycetota bacterium | reverse complement strand
CATCAGCTCGGCGACGGCGATCGCGCCGCGAGCGTCGGGCGAGAACGCCCCGCCCCCCGCCTTCACGTCGACCGCCACCACGCCCGCCCCCGCGGCGATGGCGGTGCTCATGAGCGACGCCGCGACGAGCTCGGGGCTTCCCGCGGTGCCCGTCGACCCGCGCAGCTCGGCGAGGCGCCGCTCCCCCGGCACGAGGCGCGCCCCGTGGGCGGCGACCGCGATGCCGACGTCGCGCACCTGGCGGACGAACCGCTCCACCGGGAGGCTCGTCGTGAGCCCCGGGATCGCCTCCAGCTTGTCGAGCAGGCCCCCGGTGTGCGCAAGGCCGCGCCCGCCCATCGTCGCGACGCGCACGCCCAGCGCGGCGACGAGCGGCAGCGCGACGAGGCCGGCGGCGTCGCCGACCCCGCCGGTCGACTGGATGTCCCCCGTCGGTCCGAACCGCCCCAGCTCCAGCCGGTCCCCCGACGCGATGAGGGCGTCGGCGAGCACCGACGCCGCGTCGGCCGTCAGGCCGCGGACGCACATCGCCATGCACCACGCCGCCATCTGCGCGTCGGTGGTGCCGCCGCGCAGCCACCCCTCGATGAAGTCGCGGAGGCCGTCGAGGGCGACGTCCTCACCCCGCCGGACGCGCTCGAGAACCTCGACCGGCGCGAGAGGGGTCACCATGGGGCGCCCACCCTAACAGGGGCGATGGTAGGCTCGGCCGCCGTGCGAGCCGTCCCCGTCCTCCTGCTCGGCGCCGCCGGCCTCGCCGCGGCCGCCGGCGCATCCGCCGCGCCCGCGCCGCCCGCGCCGGCGCCGACGACCGCACCCGCGACCACCACCGCGCCGGGCACGGGCACCACGACCACCGGCACCGGGACGGACACGACCACCGCGACCACCCCGCCCGCGCCCCCGGTCCTGTCGTCGCTGAAGCTCCCCTCCGCGATCACCGCGCCGCAGGGGCACGCCGAGATCCTGGTCGGCGCGAGCACCTCGACCCCCGCACGTCTGCGCGTGCAGATCGAGGACGCCGCGACGAAGCGCCTGGTGCGCACCGTCACCGCCCCGGACGTCCACCCCGCCGGTCGCGTGTACCTCCACATCCACGCGGTGACGGAGCAGCGCTACCAGCTTCCCGCCGGCACCTACCGGGTCTCGGTGCAGGCCACCGACCCGCTGAACCGCCGGTCGAACACCCTCACCGGCACGTTCCGCCTGAAGCTCACCACGCCGCGCGGCGTCCTGGACGCGTACACGGTGCCCCTGTTCCCGAGCATCGCGAAGCAGCACCGCGTCCCGGCCGGCGGGCAGCTCGTCGCCACCGTCGCCCCCGGCGGCATCGCCGTCGCCGCCGGCATGCGCCGCGGGGACGTGATCACCGCGGTGAACGGCGTCCCGGTCTCCACGCCCGGCGGCCTCACCAGCGCGCAGCGGCGCCTCCCCGCCGGGCGGCAGGTGGTCGTCGACACGCGACGCGGCGCCCAGCTCTTCCCGTTCCAGATCGCGTTCGCCGCCGACTGGGAGAAGGCCCCCGACTTCGGGCCGTCGCTCGCGGTGGCCGTGCGGCGTGACCCGACGAAGCTGGCGTACGCGTACGCGCACGCCCGGCAGCTCGCCGAGGCGGGCGACGCGGCCGCCGCGCGCGCCGCGATCGCCGGCTGGCGCCGCCCCTGGCAGAAGAGCTCGGCGGCGCACCTCCTGCTGGGCGACCTGCTGTACGCGGAGAACAAGCCGAAGGAGGCGCTCGGCGCCTACAACCGGGCGATCGCCGCCGACGCGCAGAACGTGCCGGCCCTGATCGGCCGCGGTCTCGCCCTCACCGCCCTGAACCGCGCCCCTGAGGCGGCCGACGCGTTCGCCGCCGCCACCGCCGTCGACACCCGCAACTCGGCCGCGTTCGCCTACCGGGCGTACGCGCTGCTGCGCGACGGTGCGGCACGCGCCCCCGAGGCGCTCGACGCCGCGAACCGCGCGGTCTCCCTCGACCGCCTGAACGAGGACGGCCACATCGCCCGCGGCCTCGCGCTGATCGCGGCGGGACGCGCCCCCGACGGGGTGCAGGCCCTGAAGCGCGGCCTTCTCCTCCTGAACGACGGGGACCGCGCCCGTCAGCTCATCACGGACAGCCTGGAGCCGAACGACCCGTGACCCCGGGCGGCGGGGCGCCGGCCCCCCGCAGTCACGCGTGTCGGGACCCCGGGACGGCTGCGCCGGCCGGGGCGGCCGTCAGACCTGGGCGAGCTTCGGGGTCGTCCACTCGGCGCGGAGGCGCCGCTCCAGCTCGTCACCCAGCTCGGCGACGTGGATGCGGTCCTGCGCCAGGGAGTCGCGGTCGCGGACGGTGACGGTGCCGTCCTCCATCGTCTGGCCGTCGACGGTGACCGCCCACGGCGTGCCGATCTCGTCCTGACGCCGGTACCGGCGGCCGATGCTGCCGCCCTCGTCGTACTCGGCGCTCATCCGCACCCGCAGGTCCTGGAAGACCTCCCGCGCCTTGTCGGGCTGGCCGTCGCGCTTCACCAGCGGCAGCACCGCGACCTTCACGGGGGCGAGGCGGGGGTGCAGGCGCAGCACCGTGCGGGTGTCCCCCTCCACCTCCTCCTCGTCGTACGCGTCGACGAGGAACGCGAGGGTGGCGCGGTCGGCGCCGGCGGCCGGCTCGATGACGTGCGGGACGTAGCGCTCCCCGGTGGCCTGGTCGAAGTACTCGAGCTTCTCCCCCGAGTACGTGGTGTGCTGCGTGAGGTCGAAGTCGCCGCGGTTGGCGATGCCCTCGAGCTCCGACCAGCCGATCGGGAACAGGTACTCGACGTCGCTCGTGCCGGACGAGTAGTGCGACAGCTCGTCCGGGTCGTGCGGGCGGATCCGCAGGTGGTCGGGCCGGATGCCGAGGCGCTCGTACCAGGCGCGCCGCTCCGCGATCCACCGCTCGTACCATGCCTGCGCCTCGTCCGGCGGGCAGAAGAACTCCATCTCCATCTGCTCGAACTCCCGGGTGCGGAACACGAAGTTCCCCGGGGTGATCTCGTTCCGGAACGACTTGCCGATCTGCGCGATGCCGAACGGCGGCTTCTTCCGGGAGAACTGCAGGACGTTCTTGAAGTTGATGAAGATGCCCTGCGCGGTCTCGGGCCGCAGGTACGCGACGGAGCCGGAGTCCTTCACCGGGCCGATCGTCGTCTCGAACATCAGGTTGAAGTCGCGGGCCTCGGTGAGGTCGCAGTCGCCGTGCCCGCCCGGCCGCTTCGACGGGGCGTGTCCGCACTGGGACTGCTCGAGGTGGTCGGCGCGGAACCGCAGCTTGCAGGTGCGGCAGTCGACGAGGGGGTCCGTGAACCCGGCGAGGTGACCGGACGCCTCCCACACGCGGGGGTGCTGCAGGATCGCGGAGTCCAGGGCGACGATGTCGTCGCGCTCCTGGAGCATCGCCTGCCACCAGGCGTTCTTGACGTTCGTCTTCAGCAGGACGCCGTAGTGGCCGTAGTCGTAGGTCGACCCGAGGCCGCCGTAGATCTCCGACGACGGGAAGATGAATCCCCGCCGCTTGCAGAGGGCGACGATCTTGTCCATGGTCACGACGTCCGGCACGGGGCGGGAGGCTACCAGCACACCGCCCGGCGCCGTCCGCCGCGGTGCCCGCACCTGGTGCGCCGGGGCGTCACCACACCGCCCAGACGACGGCGACGATGGTGATGACGGTCGCCATCGCGGAGCCGAGCACGATCCGGAGGAGCCCGGCGGAGGCGGTGGAGCACACGTGGGTCATCGGGTCGCGGATCCCGTCCTCCCCGCAGCTGCGGCACCGCAGCGTGTAGGGGAACGCGTCACCGTCCGTGGTCGCCACCCCGGCGGGGCT
>JBFLWO010000280.1:0-3859 GCA_040757755.1 Actinomycetota bacterium | reverse complement strand
CGGCGCCGCGGACCCTGACCCCCGCCCTGACCGTGCCGCAGTCCACGAGCCGCATCCGGGAGGACGTCGCCCGCATCACCCTGGCCTGCGGCGGTGACGCCGCGTGCGTCGGCCGGGTGCTCCTGGCGAGCCGCCCGGCGGCGACGCAGACGCAGGCGGCGGCGCGCGGCCGGCGCGCGCCGCGCACCGCGCGCGTCGTTTTCGGCTCCGCGAAGGTGAACCTGAAGGCGGGGAAGCGCGGCGGCGTCGCGATCCGGCTGAACGCGGCGGGGCGGGCCGCGGTGCGCCGCAAGGCGCGGGTGACGGCCTGGGTGATCGCGTCGTTTCCCGGCAGCGGGGAGCGCACCCTCCGCGCGATCACCCTGGTGAGGTAGGCGCGGCCCACTAACCTGCGGGCCATGACGACCGGCCGTGAGCTGCGCGACGACCTCCTGCGCGCCGACATCCGCCGCCTGGGCACGCAGCTCGGCGAGACGCTGACGCGCCAGCGCGGCCCCGCGCTGCTCGACCTGGTGGAGCGGGTGCGGGCGTTGACGAAGGCGATCCGCACGGAGGGGGACGAGGAGGCGGGCCGCACCCTCGACCGGGTCCTCGCCGACCTCGACCTTGGGCAGGTGTCGGACCTGGCCCGCGCGTTCGCCACGTACTTCCTGCTGGCGAACGTCGCGGAGCAGACGCACCGGGTGAGCGAGCTCGGCCACGACCCGGAGCTGACGCTCTCCGGCGCCGTCGACCGGATCCTGCAGGCCGGCCTCGACGGTGACCTGGTGCGGGCCATCGCGGAGCGCGTGGAGTACCGGCCCGTGTTCACCGCCCACCCCACGGAGGCGACGCGCCGCACCCTGCAGACGAAGCTCCGCCACGTCGCCGAGCTCCTGGAGCGCCGCCTCGACCCGCGACGCGGCGACGCGGAGCGCGCCCGCATCGACCGGCGCACCGCGGAGATCATCGACCAGATCTGGCAGACGGACGAGCTGCGGGCGGAGCGGCCGGAGCCGATGGACGAGGCCCGCTCCGCCGTCTTCTACCTCACCCAGATCTTCGAGGACGTCCTGCCGGAGCTCGCGGAGGACGCGGCGGTGGAGCTCGCGCGGCTGGGCCGCCGCGACGACGTCGCCCCCGCGGTGCGGTTCGGCACCTGGGTCGGCGGGGACCGCGACGGCAACCCACGGGTGACCCCGGCGATCACGATGGACGTGCTGCGGATGCAGCACGAGTCCGGGCTCCGGAGCCTGGTGCGGCTGGTGGAGGCGGTGGCGGAGGAGCTGTCCACCTCCACCCGGATCTGCGCGATCACCCCCGAGCTGGAGGCCGCCCTGGCCCGCGACCGGGAGCTGATGCCGGACGTGTGGCAGCGGTTCCACCGCCTGAACGCGGGGGAGCCGTACCGGTTGAAGCTCGCGTACGTGCATCAGCGGCTGCTGAACACGCGGCGGCGGATCCGGGAGGGGGCGGAGCCGGTGGAGGGGGTGGAGTACCGCACCCCGGCGGAGCTCCTCGACGAGATCGCCCTGGTCGACGCGTCGCTGCGGGCGAACGCGGGGGAGCTGATCGCCGGCGGCACGCTGCGCCGGCTGGCGCGCAACGTCGCCACGTTCGGCTTCCACATCGCGACGATGGACGTGCGGGAGCACGCGGACCGCCACCACGCGGCGCTGGCCCGCCTGTACGAACGGCTGGGGGTGGACTACGGGGCCCTCGACCGGCAGGCGCGCACCGCCCTGCTCGTGGAGGAGATGGGGAGCCGCCGCCCCCTGGGCACCCCGGCGGCGCCGCTGGACGGGGAGGCGACCGGCGTGCTCGCCACGTTCGGCGCGGTGCGGGAGGCGCTGGAGCGGTTCGGCCCCGGGGTGATCGAGTCGTACATCGTGTCGATGACCCGCGGCGTGGACGACGTGCTGGCGGCGGCGGTCCTGGCGCGGGAGGCGGGCCTCGTCGACGTGCACGCGGGGGTGGCGCGCGTCGGGTTCGTGCCCCTGTTCGAGACGGTGGAGGAGCTTCGGCGCAGCGGGGAGATCCTGGGGCGGCTCCTGGAGGTGCCGGAGTACCGGCGGCTCGTGGACCTGCGCGGCGGGACGCAGGAGGTGATGCTCGGCTACTCGGACTCGAACAAGCTGGGCGGCATCACGACGTCCCAGTGGGAGATCTACAAGGCGCAGCAGCAGCTTCGCGACGCGGCGCGGGCGCACGGGGTGGCGCTCAGGCTGTTTCACGGGCGCGGCGGCACGATCGGGCGGGGCGGCGGGCCGAGCCACCACGCGATCCTGGCGCAGCCGTTCGGCACGATCGACGGGTCGATCAAGGTGACGGAGCAGGGGGAGGTGATCTCCGACAAGTACGGCCTGCCGGGCCTCGCGGCGCGCAACGTGGAGCTGTCGCTGGCGTCGGTGCTGGAGGCGTCCCTGCTGCACCGCACGGCGCGGCAGCCGCGGGAGGTGCTGGAGACGTGGTTCGACACGATGGAGCTCGTGTCGGGGGCGGCGCTCGCGGCGTACCGGGCGTTGACGCAGGCGGACGGCCTCGTCCAGTACTTCCTGTCGTCGACGCCGGTGGAGGAGCTCGGGGCGATGAACATCGGGTCGCGCCCGTCCCGGCGTCCGGGCGGGGAGGGGGGCCTGGAGGACCTCCGGGCGATCCCGTGGGTGTTCGGCTGGACGCAGTCGCGGCAGATCGTGCCGGGGTGGTTCGGCGTGGGGTCGGGGCTGCGGGCGGCGCGCGAGGCGGGCCGGTGGGACGTGCTGCGGGAGATGTTCGCGACGTGGAGCTTCATGCGGACGTTCGTGGGGAACGTGGAGATGACGATGACGAAGACGGACCTCGCGATCGCGGAGCGCTACGTCGCGCACCTCGTCGACCCGTCGCTGCACCACCTCTTCGACGTGATCCGCGACGAGTACGGGCGCACCCGGGAGGAGCTGACGCGCCTCACCGGGCACGACCTGCTGGAGACCGCCCCGCTGCTCCGCCGCACCCTCGCGGTGCGCGACTACTACCTCGACCCGTTGAACCACCTGCAGGTGTCGCTCCTGGCGCGCCGCCGGGCGGCGAAGGAGCCGGACCCGGCGCTGGAGCGGGCGCTCCTTCTCACCGTGAACGGCATCGCCGCGGGGATGCGCAACACGGGCTGACGCGCGGGCCCCGGGCGTCTCGCGACATCGTCCGACGCCAGGGCGCCGGCGGGATGCCTCACCCCGGCGGCACCGCCCCTTCCAGCGCGGCGCGCAGCCACGCGTCGGGGGGCGTGCCGCACAGGCCCTCCGGGGTGGCGTGGAGGCGGCACCTCATGCCGAAGTCGGTGCGCCCCGCCGCCCCCGGGTCGACGTCGCGGCCGTCGACGCCGCACGGTCGGGGACCCCAGGAAGCGGTCCCGCACCGCCTCCTCCGGGGACTCGACGCGGGCGCTGCACCACCTCCGCCTTCACGCCCGCGGCGCGGATCACCTCCCCCAGCCTGGGCAGGGGCGCCTCGTGGCCGGGGCAGCCGTCGAAGAACAGGAGCTCCAGGCGCCGCACCACCCCGGTCATCACGCGGGTTCTGGGAGACGCGGGCCGCGCCGCCGGCGGCTGCCATCATCCGCGGATGGGAACCACGCCGCAGGAGCGCGCCGCCCCGGCCGGCGCACGGCGCGGGCCGCGGCCGTGAGGACCCGGTGGGGGCCGCTCGTGGCCGTCACCATCGCCCCCGCCGGCGACACGGCGGGAGCGGCGTTCACCGCCGCCCCGGGCAGGTGGCCGGAGCACGAGGACCCCGACGTGCTCACCCTGTGGGCCGGGCTCGCCGCCCACGCCCTCGACCGCACCGAGGCCGCCGCCCTCCCCGCCGCCGCCGGGTACCTGCGGGCCGCGGCGCAGGCCCTCGC
>JBFLWO010000279.1:0-3873 GCA_040757755.1 Actinomycetota bacterium | reverse complement strand
GTGCGCGCGCCGCGTCGAGGGCGTCGACCGCCTCGACGTTGCGCGTGTCGAAGTCGTCGGCGCCGTCGGGCTCCGCCAGGAAGGCGTCGAGGATCTCGAGGCCCACCTGCTCGCTCGTCGCCCGCAGCGACATCACGAGGACGTTCGCGTGGTTGTACTTGCGCGCCCCGCGCGCCGTGGGGGCGTCCCCGCACAGCGCCGCACGCACGCCCGGCACCTTGTTCGCCGCGATCGACACGCCCGTGCCGGTGCCGCAGAACAGCACGCCGCGCTCCGCCTCCCCGCCGGCCACCCGCCGGCCGACGTCGGCGCCGACCTCGGCCCACGCCTCGCCGCCGCCGGAGAGCGGGCCGACGAGGTCGACCTCGTGCCCCTTCTCGCGCAGGGCGGCCACCACCGCATCGGTGAGCGTCGTGCGGTCGTCGGATCCCACCGCGATACGCATCGGACCTCCACCTTCCGTCGTCGGGACATCGTCGTCGGGGAGAGGATAACCTCGGCGTGTGATCGTGAAGGGCGGAACCTTCGGGCCGGTGGCCACCAACACGTACGTGGTCGCCGACCGCCGCGGCGGCGCCGCGCTGGTGGTGGACCCGGCGATGGGGAGCGCCGCGTGGGTCGCCGAGACCCTCGCCCGCCTCGACGTGCAGGCCGTCGCCGTGTGGGACACCCACGGCCACTGGGACCACGTCGTGGAGAACCACGTGTGGGCGGCCCGCGGCCTGCCGGTGTGGGCGGGGCGCGGCGACGAGGACTGGCTGCGCGCCCCGGCGCCGTTCAACCCCGCGCTGTTCGGCTACCCCCCGCCGACCCCCGGCGTGGAGCCCGGCCGCATCTTCGACGACGGCGACACCCTCCTCGTCGGCGACCTGACGCTGCGCCTGATGAGCACCCCCGGCCACTCCCCCGGCTGCTTCGTGGCATACGCGGAGGAGGAGGGCGAGGCGCTCGTCGGCGACCTCGTGTTCGCGCAGGGCATCGGCCGCACCGACTTCCCCCGCTCCGACCACGACGCGATGGTCGCCTCCCTCGACCGGGTGTTCCGGGAGGTGCCGGGCGACGTGCGCATCTACCCGGGCCACGGCCCGTGGGGGGTGACGCTGCGGGAGGCGGAGCGGTGGGCGAGGATGTTCATCTGAGCGTCGAGGCGCCCACCCGCGACGGCGTCATGGCGGTGCTGGACACCGTCACCGACCCGGAGCTGCACCGCAGCATCGTCGCGCTCGGCATGGTCGGCGACGTCGACGTGGCGGACGGCCGCGTGGCGGTCACGATCAAGCTCACGATCGCCGGCTGCCCCCTGAAGGCCGAGATCCAGCGGCGCGTCACGGAGGCGCTCGTCGAGCGGTACCCGTCGGTGGAGGGCGTGCAGGTGTCGCTCGACACGATGACCGACGCGGAGCGCGCGGCGCTGCGCCGCGGCATCGCGGGCGGCCCGGAGCGCCCCTCCCCGTTCGACGCGTCGAGCCGCACGCGCATCATCGGGGTGGCGTCCGGGAAGGGCGGCGTCGGCAAGTCGAGCGTCACGGCGAACCTCGCCGTCGCCCTCGCCGCACGGGGGCACAGCGTCGGGGTGCTCGACGCCGACGTGTACGGCTACTCCATCCCCCGGATGATGGGCGTGAGCCGGCCCCCGGCGATGGTCGACGACCTGATCATGCCGGTCGAGTCGCACGGGGTGCGGATCATGTCGATCGGCTTCATGACCGAGGACGACAGCCCGGTCATCTGGCGCGGCCCGATGCTGCACAAGGCCCTCACCACGTTCGTCACCGAGGTGTTCTGGGACGAGCCCGACTACCTGCTGGTCGACCTGCCGCCCGGCACGGGGGACGTGTCCCTGACGATCGCCCAGCTCCTCCCCCGCTCCTCCCTGCTCCTCGTCACCACCCCGCAGGTCACCGCGCAGCGGGTGGCGCGGCGGGCGGCGGCGATGGCGACCCGGGTGGGGATCCCCGTCATCGGGGTGATCGAGAACATGAGCTGGTTCGTGGCGCCCGACACGGGGGCGCGCTACGAGGTGTTCTCCGGCGGCGGCGGCCGCGTCCTGGCCGACGAGCTGGGGGTGCCGCTTCTCGGTCAGGTGCCCCTGGAGGCGGCGGTGGCGGTCGCCGGCGACGGGGGTCTGCCGGTGGTGGCGACCCGCCCGGACTCCGACGCGGCGCGGGCCCTCGTCGGCGTGGCGGAGGCGGTCGAGGCGGCCCTGCCGGTCGCGTCGCTCACCGCGTAGCGCTGCTAGGCTGCGACGGCTGGCACGCCGGGTGCCGGCCGCTTCACCGACGACCCAGGAGATCCCCGCACATGGCCTACGTCATCACCGAGCCCTGCATCGGCACCAAGGACACCTCCTGCGCCGACGTCTGCCCGGTCGACTGCATCCACCCGGCGCCCGGCGAGGAGCACCACGAGCAGGCGGTCATGCTCTACATCGACCCCTCGGAGTGCATCGACTGCGACGCCTGCGTCGAGGCCTGCCCCGTCGACGCGACGATGTCCGAGGACGACGTCCCCGCCCAGTGGGAGGCGTTCAAGGAGATCAACCGCGCCTACTTCGAGCAGGGCCACGACGTCGGTGAGCAGATGGTCCAGGAGTTCCTCGCCGCGAAGAGCTGACCCGGCGGCAGGGAGCGCCGGGCCCGCCCCGGCAGCCCCATCCGCGGATCGGCGGGTGACGGCCGGACGGCCGGTGGGTCACCGGCGCGAGCAGTGACGACGGCGGCGTGTCGCGACATCGCGGCGCGCCGCTCGTCGTTTGCGGGGCCGTGATGCGCCCCGCGTCCCCGCCGTCACGCCGGCTCGGCGCCGAACGCCCCGGCGCGGATGACGGGGCTCGCGTGGTGCAGGATCAGCCGCCAGCCGTCCGTGCCCAGGAAGTAGATGTTGGTGGCGGCGACCTCCGCGACCTGCCCGTCCGGGCCCCGCACCCGCTCGACGCAGGTCACCCACCCCAGCGGGTCCTCCACCCACGCGTCGACGCCGGTGACCTCCACCTCGATGTAGGAGGTGGCGTCGACGATCATCTCCCACCCGCGGCGCACCTCCTCCCAGCCGATGAGCCACGCGCCGCCGGGGTGCAGGCACGCCGCCCGGGAGCTGCGCTCCCACACGGCCTCCATCGCGTCGAGGTCGAGGGCCTCGAACGCCGCGTAGAAGCGCCGGTTCGCCTCGAGCACCTGCGCCTGGATCGCGGCGCTCACCGCGCGCCGCCCCGCGGCGCCCCCCGGACCGCGGCGGGCCGGACGCGCCGCGCCGTGGCGGGGCGGGCACCGCGCCGTGTGCGGGTCGTGGCGGTCACGCCCCCGACAGTACCGCGGCCTGCGCGTCCTGGAGGGCGATGCGACACAGGGCCTGCACCGCCTTGCGGCACGCCGCGGGGCCGGGGGAGCGGTCGGTGAGGTCCACGGCGCGCGCCGTCGCGGCGGCGGCGGCGAGGGCGTCGCCGCCCGCCATCCCGGCCGCGGCGCGCGCCGCCTGCGCCAGCAGGGCGGCCGCGACGGGGTCGCGCCGCACCAGGGCGATGTCGGCCTGCGCGCACAGGCCCACCACGCGCAGCGCGTCCCCGCGGGTCATTCCAGCCATGCCCGCAGGTTGCCCCACATGACGCCCTCCGTGTCCGCGTCCGACCACCCGGCGGTGCGTGCCACGGCGGCGACGAGGTGCAGGGCGGAGGCGTGCTCGCCGTAGGGGCGGTCGGAGCCGAAGCACAGCCGCTGCGGCGGCAGCGCGACGAGGTCCGGTAGCGAGGCGAGCGACGTGTCGAGGAGCACCGACGCTCGGTCCCGCACGAGGTCCCGCAACGCGCGGGCGTCGCCCCGGCCGCCGTGGGCGAGGATCAGCCGGGCGCGCGGCACCGCGTCGAGCACCGCGGCGACC
>JBFLWO010000278.1:0-3878 GCA_040757755.1 Actinomycetota bacterium | reverse complement strand
CCGGTCGGCGGGGGTGGCGCGGCTGAGCGGCGGCACGGTCGCCCACGGCGGGGGCTGCACGCGCGGACCGGCGGGGGCCTCCGGCGCGGCCGTCGCCGTGGACTGGGCGTGCGCCTGCCGCATCGCGTCGCGGGCCGCCTCGATGATCGCCTGGGTGCGCTCCACGTCCCCCGGCGCGAACGGCCGCGGCGCGGGCGCGGCGGCGCCGCGGGCGTAGGCGCTCGTCGGCGCGGCGGCGGGGGCGCCGCCGGCGGCGGGCCCGATCGGCAGGTCGAAGCTGTCGAGCAGCCGCAGCGCCTCCTCCGCCTCCCGCGCCGCCTGCAAGCTGCCCTGCAGGTGGCGGGAGAACGGGGAGCGGCCCCCCTCGTGCTCCTCCCCGGGACGGGCCGCGGCGTCGGCGTTCGCCTCCGCGATGCCCCCCTGCCCGCCGGGCGCGGCCGTCACCTCGATCAGCTCCCGGCCGAAGAAGCCGCCGATGCCGCCCTTCGCGACGCGGCGGGTGGAGATGATGAGGGCGTCGTCGCCGAGCTCGTCCCGCACCTGCGGGAGGATCTCGTCGATGGTGGCTCCGGTGAACTGCCTGATCATCATCTCGATCGCTCCTTTGGGGATGAGCCGGGGCGGGCCGTCACGCGGCGACGAGCCCGACGGGCTCGATCCGGACGTTGGGCAGGATCTCGTGGTACGACAGGACGGTCAGGCCCGGCATGAGGTGCGTCGCGAGGGCCTTCAGGTGGCGGCGGCACGCCCCCGAGCACAGGACGACCGCCGGGATGCCGACGCCGGACACGGCGTCGACCTGCTCCTTCAGGTGCTGCAGGATCGCGGTGACCCGGGACGGGTCCATGCTCACGGTGGCGCCGTCCTCGGTGCGCATCACCGACTCGGCGATCTCCCGGTCCAGGGCGGGATCCAGGGTGATGGCGCGCAGCGTCTCCGCCTCGTCGACGAACCGCTGGCAGATCGTGCGGGACAGGGCCTGGCGGCAGTACTCGACGAGGATCGGCACGTCCTTCGTGAGCTTCGCCTTGTCGCCCAGGGTCTCGAGGACGGTGCCGAGGTCCCGGATCGGCACGCCCTCCCGCAGCAGGCCCTGCAGCACCCGCTGCACCTCGCCGACGCTCATCAGGTCCGGCACGAGCTCCTCGACGGGGGCGGGGTAGCGCTCCTTGTGGGCGTCGAGCAGGGCGCGGGTGTCCTGGCGGCCGAGCAGGTCGGCGGCGTTGCGGCGGATCACCTCGGACAGGTGCGTCACGACGAGGGACGTGGTGTCCACCACGGTGTAGCCGGCCAGCTCCGCGGCCTCCCGCTGCGCCTCGCCGATCCACACGGCGGGCAGCCCGAACGCCGGCTCCGTGGTGGGGATCCCGTCGAGCCAGCCCTCCGCGGTGCCCGGGTTGATCGCGAGGAGCGCCCCCGGCTCGACCGTGGCCTGGGCGACGGCGACGCCGCGGATCTTGATGGCGTACTCGTGGGCGGCGAGCTGGATGTTGTCGCGGATGCGGATCGGGGCGAGGGACAGGCCGAGCTCGGTCGCCATCTGGCGGCGCACCATCGCGACGCGCCCCAGCAGGTCCCCGCCGTCGCTCTCGTCGACGAGCGGGATCAGGCCGTAGCCGATCTCAAGCTCCAGCGGGTCGAGCGGCAGGAGCGCCGCGACGTTCTCCGGCTCCTTCGGCCGGGTCGCGAGGGCCGTCTCCTCCTCCGCCTGGCGGGCGGCCTCCTCCTGGACCTGGCTCTGGCGCAGCATCGCGGACAGGGCGAGGGCGCCGCCGCCGATCACGAAGAACGGGATCTTCGGCAGCCCGGGGACCAGGCCGAGGCTCAGGATCACGATGCCGGTGATCGTCAGGGCGCGCGGCTGGGCGAGGATCTGCTTGGCGAGGTCGGCCCCCATGTTCGACTCGCCGGCGGCGCGCGTGACGATGATGCCGGTGGCCGTGGAGATGAGAAGCGCCGGGATCTGGGCGACGAGGCCCTCGCCCACGGTCAGCAGCGAGAAGTGGTGGACGGCGTCCGAGAAGCCCATCCCCTGCTGGAACACGCCGATCGACAGGCCGCCGATGAGGTTGATCGCCACGATGATCACCGCGGCGATCGCGTCGCCCTTCACGAACTTCGAGGCGCCGTCCATCGCGCCGTAGAAGTCCGCCTCCTTCGAGACGGACTCCCGCCGCGCCTTCGCCTCCTCGTCGGTGATGACGCCGGCGTTCAGGTCCGCGTCGATCGACATCTGCTTGCCGGGCATCGCGTCGAGGGTGAACCGGGCGGCCACCTCGGCCACGCGGCCCGCGCCGTTCGTGATCACCACGAACTGGATGACGATCAGGATCAGGAACACGATGAGGCCGACGACGACGTTCCCGCCGACGACGAAGTTCCCGAAGCTCTCGATGACGTGGCCGGCGTCGCCGTGCAGCAGGATGAGCCGGGTGCTGGAGATGTTCAGCGCCAGCCGGAAGAGCGTCGCGACGAGGAGCAGGCTCGGGAAGATCGAGAACTGCAGCGGCTCCGTCGTGTACATCGTCGCCAGGACGATCGCGAGCGCCGCCGAGATGTTCAGGGTGAGGAGGACGTCGAGCAGCGCCGTCGGCAGCGGGATCACCATCATCACGACGATCCCGACGACGACGAGGGCGATCATCACGTCGCCCATCGCCATCAGGCGGGCGACGGCGCTGCGGCCCCCGCCCGCGGCGGGCGCGGCGGTGCCGGCGACGGCCTGGGTGCTCATCGGCGGGCCCCGCGGGGCGCGGTGACGGCGGCGGCGGTCACGCGGCGGCGGGCTCCCGCCCGGTGACGCGGTAGACGTAGGCGAGGATCTCCGCGACGGCGGCGAAGCTCTCGGCGGGGATGAAGTCGCCGACCTCGACGGCGGCGTGCAGGCTGCGGGCGAGGGGCGGGTCCTGCAGCACCGTCACGCCGTGCTCGCGGGCGACCGCGATGATGCGGAACGCGACGTTGTCCATGCCCTTCGCGATGACGCGGGGGGCGGGCAGGTCCCGGGCGTAGCGCAGCGCGACGGCGTAGTGCGTGGGGTTCGTGATGACGACGTCGGCGTCGGGGACGGCGGCCATCATGCGGCGCATCGCCATCTCCCGCTGACGCGCCTTGATCGCGCCGCGCACGTGCGGGTTGATGTCCTGGTCCTTCGCCTCCCGCTTCACCTCGTCCTTCGTCATGCGGATGTCCCGTTCGTGCTGGAACCGCTCGAACAGGACGTCGCCGAGGGCGATGACGAGGTACAGGCCGGCGACGGCGAAGCCGAGCTTCAGCACGAACCCGCCGACGAACGCCAGGATCTGGCCGGGCTCCGCGCCGGTGAGCCCCTCGATGCTCGGCATCGCGTCCTTCACCAGCAGGTAGGTGAGGACGCCGACGAGGGCGACCTTGAGGAGGTCCTTGACGAGGCCGACGGCGGAGCGCGGGGAGAACAGCTTCTTGATGCCGGTGACGGGGTTCAGCACCTGGAAGCGGGGCTTCAGCCTCTCGGGGGTGATGCGGGGCCGCACCTGGATCGCGGAGGCGAGGATGCCGGCGACGGCGCCGACGGCGAGGTACGGGGCGAGCATGCGGGCGGCGTCGAACATCGCGCCGGTGAGGCGGCTCCACGCCTCCGGGACCGTGATCGGCGGGGGGTCGCCGGCGGTGGCGAGGGTGCCCGCCATGAGCTCCCGCATCGACGTGAGGGTGGTGCCGCCGACGACGGCGAGCAGCCCGAAGGCGGCGAGGAGGCCGATCGCGACGTTGACCTCCTGGCTGCGCGCGACCTGGCCCCGCTTGCGGGCCTCCTCGCGGCGCTTGGGTGTGGCCTTCTCGGTGCGGTCGTTCGCCATGGACGGCGGCGGGTGCTCTCCTGGGGGGCGCGCCGTCCGTAG
>JBFLWO010000277.1:0-3893 GCA_040757755.1 Actinomycetota bacterium | reverse complement strand
GCCGTCGTCGCGGGCGTCGAGGCGGGCGCCGGGGCCGGCGTCGAGGACGGGGTCCTTCGGGGCGGGGGCGGGGATCGGGGTGCCGAGCAC
The DNA here is from genome assembly GCA_040757755.1 of Actinomycetota bacterium. Classification (GTDB taxonomy): domain Bacteria; phylum Actinomycetota; class Thermoleophilia; order Miltoncostaeales; family Miltoncostaeaceae; genus JBFLWO01. The sequence goes on along the minus strand of JBFLWO010000277.1, from coordinate 3,803 downwards.
GGTGGTGCCGTCGCGGCCGGGCACGGCGGGGGTCTTGCGGGCGAGGAGGGTGCCGGCGCGGACGGTGTGGAGGGGGTCCGAGAGCTGGGCCTCGACGGGGATCGTGACGGCGGCGTCGACGGGGGGCGTGGCGCGGGTGGCGTGCGCCACGACCGCGCTGCCGCCGGGCGCGGCGAGGGCGGCGGCGAGGGCGTCCTCGTCGAGGCCGTGGACGACGCCGGCGGCGGCGAGGGCGGCGCGGGCACGGTCGGGGGTGGCGGGGTCGGCGTCGAGGGTGACGGCGTCGACGCGGGTGAGGGTGACGGTGCGGGCCGGCGGGTGGTCGGCGACGCCGCACACCGCGCCGGGGGTCCTCGTCACGACGAGCTCGGCGCGCAGGCAGTCGCCGGTGACGCGGGCCTCGACGAGCGTGACGGGGTCGCGGGCGCCCGCGTCGATCTCGACGCGGGTGTCGCGGGTGACGGCGGCGGCGGGCACGACGCGCCCGTCGACGGTGAGCCGGATGCCGTCGCCGGCCACGACGTCGGCGGGGCGTCCGCCGTCGTCCGGGTCGGTCACGACGAGGGCGCCGCCGACGACGGCGACGGTGCCGTCGACGCCCTGCGCGGCGGGCGCGGGCGCGGCGGCGTGGTCCTGGGCTTGTGCCTCCACTTCGCCGCTTATCGGTCGATCCCGCCGGAACCTGAGGGTGCGCCGGCACGGATGCCGCGACGGGCGGTTCGCGTCCTGCCCCCGGGGGTCGTGGGCGTCACAGGGCGCGCGTTGCGATCCGGCGATGCGCGCCGGTCACCGCCGCACGACAGGAACCCCTGCCGGCACGTGCCGCGACGCACGCCACGACTCGGGAGTCGCTCACCCGCGACCCGCCTGGAATCGCGTCACGGGCATTCGCGTCGGCTCAGAGCGCGGCGGGTTCGCGCCCCACGGCGCGGACGGTGACGCGGCCGTCGTCGACCCACATCTCCAGGGTGCGGCCGAACGTACCGCCGGTGTCGGCGGCCTTCACGCGCAGCCCCGCCCGGGTGAGGGCGGCGCGCACGGCGATGGCGTTGCGGGCCCCGATGTTCAGGTTGCCGCCGCCGGAAGCGAACATCTGGGCGCCGCCGGCGATCTTCACGACGAGGCGGGTGGGCTCCGCCCCGGCGCGCCGCATCGCCTCGACGAGGGCGGGGATCGCGGTGTCGGCGTACTTGCCCGCCGGGCCCGGCACGGTGGCGATCGCCGAGTCGGGGAGCATGACGTGGACCATCCCGGCGACGCGGGCGACGGGGTCGTAGGCGGCGACGCCGATGCACGAGCCGAGGCCCAGGGCGGTGAGTCCCTTGCCCTTCTCGTCGCTCACGGCGAGGACGCCGAGGCCGACCTTGATCGTCTGGCCGACGGGGCTCGTGCCCCGGGGGGTGAGCACGCGGGTGCTCACGGCGCCACGCCCAGGCCGTCGAGGACGCGCCTGAGGCCGTCGGCCGTGGGGATGAACAGGAACGTCCCGCACACGGGGTCGTCGACCTCCTCGAACTCGGTCTCGATCAGGAGGGCGGTGTTGCCGGTGGCGGCGACGTCGGTGAGCACGTCGCCGATGAGGGCGGCGGCCATGTCGACGCCGAGCTGCGGGGGGCTCGGCTCGAGGCGCAGCCCCGTGACGGTGGTCATCGCGATGAGGTACGCGGAGGTGAGGATGTTGCCGATCTCCCCCAGGGCGGAGCGCTCCATGTCGCCGAGGCCGAACAGGTCGGGGTCGCCGGGGTGCATCCCCTGCAGGGCGGACGCGGCGATCTCCTTCGCGTCGTCGACGGTCATGACGAACATGATGTGGCCGTGGGCGTCGCCGAGCACCCCGAGGTGGATCGCGACGATGACGGCCTCGTCGTCGCCGGCGACGGCGGCCGGGACGTGGTGCAGCGGCACGGCGCGGACGCACGGCACGGTCATGGCGACGGGGTGCCCCACCATCCGCGACAGGGACGTGGCGGCGTTGCCGGCGCCGATGTTGCCGACCTCCCGCAGCGCGTCGAGCTGGGCCGCGGTGAGGCTGTCGACGGCGGAGGGCCCGCCGGGGCCGGCGGTCTCGGTACTCACGCCAGCACCCCCCGAGGCTGGTTCAGCGCGGAGATGTCGACGATCAGGGCGACCTGGCCGTCGCCGAGGATCGTCGCGCCGGCGACCCCGGCGATCTCCCCGAGGAAGTCGGGGAGGTGCTTGATGACGATGTCCTGCTGGCCGAGGAGCCGGTCGACGACCACCCCGATGCGGGTGCCGGAGACGCGGACGACGACGACCTGCAGCTCGTCCGGGTCGGCCTCCTCGTCGTCGCCCCACAGGCCGAGGTGCTCGCGCAGGTTGACGAGCGGCACGACCCGGTCGCGCAGCACCATGCACTCCCGGCCGCCGACGGGGCGGGTCTCGTCGCGGCGGATGACGACGGTCTCGTCGGTCGTCTCCAGCGGCAGCGCGTAGGTCTGGCCGGCGGCGCGGACGAGGAGGGCCTGGATGATGGCGAGGGTCAGCGGGAGACGGATCGTGAACCGGGTGCCGGCGCCGACCTCGCTGCGGATCTCGACGCTGCCGTTCAGCCCCGTGATCTTGGCCCGCACCGCGTCCATGCCGACGCCGCGGCCGCTCACGTCCGTGGTGGTCTTCGCCGTGGAGAAGCCCGGCATGAAGATGAGCTCCACCGCCTCCTGGTCGGTGAGGCCGCGGGCGTCGTCCTCGGTGAGGAGGCCCTTGGCGACGACGGCCTGGCGGAGCGCGGCGGGGTCGATGCCGCGCCCGTCCTCCTCCACGACGATGACGACGCTGTTGCCCTCGTGCCGCGCGCTGAGGCGCACGGTCCCGGTCTCGGGCTTGCCGGCGGCGAGCCGCTCCTGCGGCGTCTCGAGGCCGTGGTCGACGGCGTTTCGCAGCATGTGGACGAGGGGGTCGCCGAGCTCGTCGATGACGGTGCGGTCGAGCTCGGTGTCCTCGCCGGAGATGACGAGGTCCACCTTCTTGCCGAGGGTGTTGGCGAGGTCCCGGACCATGCGGGGGAACCGCATGAACACGGCCTCCACGGGCATCATCCGCACCTGCATGACGAGGAGCTGAAGGTCGTTCGTGACCCGCGTGATCTCCTCCGCGCAGGAGCGCAGCTCCCCGATCTCGTGGTCCTGGGAGAGCTGGGTGAGGCGGGTGCGCTGGATGACCATCTCCCCCATCAGGTTCATGAGGGAGTCGAGGCGGTCGGTGCCGACGCGGACGGTGGCGGGCTGCTTCTGGCGGCGGGCCGCGTCGCCGGCCTTGCCGGCGGCGGGGGCGGCGTGGTCCGCGTGGTCGTCGGCGTGATCCGCGTCCGGGGTGTCGGCGGCGGAGTCGGCGGGGTCGGCGTGCGGGGTGTCGCCTGCGGCTGCGGGGCCGTCGTCGAAGGGGGGGAGCACCTCGACGTCGCAGGAGGCGACCTCGCTCACCTTCAGGACCTGGGCGGCGAGCTCGGCCGGGTCCTCCTCCGTCACGACGAACAGGCTGAAGGCGAGGTCGAACTCCTCCTGCTCGATGCGCTCCGCCGGCGGCTCGGCCTTCACCACCTCGGCGCGCCCCTCGAGCTGCTGCAGCACCATGAAGGCGCGGGCGGCCTTCAGCATGCAGCCGTCGGCGAGGCGCACGTCGAGGCGGGCGACCTCCATCCCGCGCACCCGCGCCTCGGACATGACGAGCCGCTCGTACTGGGTGAGCTCCCCGTCGGCGGGGGCGTCGTCGGCGGCGGAGGCCTCGGCGGCCGGCTCGGGTGCGGCGGGCTCCGGCGCCGCCTCGGCCCTCGTGGGGGCCTCGGG
>JBFLWO010000276.1:0-3906 GCA_040757755.1 Actinomycetota bacterium | reverse complement strand
GTCGTTCGCCGTGGTCGCGCTCGTGGTGACCGGCGTGCTCCTGGTGGGCTGGCGGGCGGCCGTCGCGCGGGTGCGCGCCCCCGGCGCCGCCGCCGGGTAGCGGCGCGACACCGAGGTCCGCAGTCCGGGAGCGAGCACCGGGAAGACCGTCCTTGCCGACCGCGGCGACGGGTGCGTGACCACACGCCCGTCGAGAAGGAGAGACGCCGGGATCGGGACGCGCCACGCGCCCCCGGCAGGGGCTCGGGCTCTCAGTTCCCGCCGCCCGCGGCGCGGCCGGCCGCGAGGGAGGGGAAGAGGTCCAGGTGGACGTAGCCACCCTCGAAGTGGAGGAAGAAGTTGTCCGCGGACACGAGCTGAGACTTCTTGAGGTCGAGCCGCACGGCGCGGGCGACCCCGTCCGGCCCGAACTGGAGCAGGCAGCAGTCCTGGGGCAGGTACTTGCGCTTCAGCGGGAAGTCGAAGCTGCCGGCCTTCGTCCACGTGACCGTGTCGGCGTGTGGGCTCTTGAATGGCGAGGTCCTCATGTCGAGGAGGGTCTGGACGTGGTCGCGGTCGGAGAGCGCCCGGCCCGAGCCCTCGGTGTACGCGACCGCGTCGACGTCGGCGGTGATCCCCCGGAAGTCGCCGGTGTTCGTCGGGTCGACCTCGAGCTCCCACTCCTGCAGCGGCTTCCCCTTCGCGTTCTTGCGCTGCGTGAGCCTGAGGCCGATCCTCGTGGGCGCCTCCAGGGGCGCGGCGGCGGGGTCGACGACGTTCTCGCCCCAGTTGTACCGGGAGTCGAAGCCACGGTCCCGAGCCCACTGGCGGATCTGCTTCACGTTGCCGGGCTCGTTCGACGTCCACTCCTCGACCCGCTGCTGCCAGCGTTTCACGGCGGACTCGTAGATGCGGTTCGGTGTCCCGTCGGGGTTCTTCGGCGTGATCCCGCGGTTCCTCAGGCGACGCTGGAGCTCGGCCTTCGAGATCGGCCTCTTGATGATGACGCGGCCGATGTCGGCGGGCAGGTAGCCGAGGAACTCGGCGTCGATCCAGTCGACGTTCTTGAGCTTGATGTCCTCGAGCTTGAGGACGGCGCCGAGCCGCTCCCATTCCTCGGCCTCGGCGGCGCGCGAGCGGTAGACGAGCGAGCGTCCGGTCCTCTTGGCGTAGGCGCGGGCGAAGTCGATCTGCTCCTGGGTGAGGCCGAAGAGCTGCCTGATCATGGCGTCCCCGAACTCGAAGCCCGGCTCGATGCGGCTTCTCAGGGTGCCCAGGGCGACGCCGACCTTCACCCTGCCGAGGGGGGCCAGGTCCTGCGCCGCCCAGCTCGGCGCGCCGAGCGCGCGGGCGACGCGCTCGTTCAGCGCCGCCCTCCGAGCGAGGACGGCCCGGCGTACGCCGGAGGCGGGGTTGGCGAACTCGCGCAGCAACACGTGCCGGCCGGCGGCCGGCCCGAGGGCCTTGCCCAACCGCCGGCTGAGCGCCGCGCCCGCCGCGCGGCCGGTCGCGGCGGCGCCGATCCCGTCGAGGGTCTTCTGGGTGGCCTCGGCGCCGATCTCGCGCGCGGCCCGCTGCCAGTCGCCCGCGTACCAGTCGTTCGCCATGCGGTCGTAGCGTGCGGCGAACTCGTCCGTCGCCGCCTGGTAGAAGACGGCCGCGTCGCCGCCGGCGCGCTCGATCGCGGCGGCGTTCTCGGCGAGGATCAGCGACATCGCCCGGGCGACGTCGGCGCGGACGGCGGGGTCCTCCCGGACGGCGGTCCAGAGCCCCACCTCGTAGTTGAGGAGGTTCACGTAGCCGGCCGGGATCGCGAGCAGCCCGCGCCCCGCGAGCACCGGGAGGTCGACGACGAGGCCGTGGACCGTCGCGCCGACCCACGCCGCTCCGCCCTGGACCGCCCCGATCGAGTACTCGACCGCGGCCGCCCTGGCGTCGAGCGGGGTGCGCTCCGGAGCGCTGTCGTCGATCGAGATCGCGAAGCTGCGGCCGTCCGGGTCGATGACGACGTCGCCGGTGCGGACCCCGGCCAGCGTCCCGTCCTCGCCGGGGGCCATGGCGACCGGCCGCACGAGCCTGATGATCGCCCGGGTTCCGCCGCCGCCCCGGCGTGTCCGGTCGGTGCGGCTCGAGGCGAAGGCGCTCGCGTCGGCGGTGTAGAGGACGTCGAAGTCCGCCTTCTGCTGTGGATCGAGCTCGACGACGCGCGGGAGGACGGCCGGGTCGGGCGTGTCCGACGGCGCGAAGGCCCCCTGGATCCGTCCCCCGGCCCGCTGCCAGACGCCGCCGCGGCTGTTGCCCGTGACCGAGAACGGCAGCAGGACCAGCGTGAGCGGCGTATCGAAGGAGCGGTTCTCGAGCCGCGTGCGGATTGCGTAGACCGTGCCCGGCACGATCGGAAGCGCGTTCCGGGGGACCTTCCGAAGGGTGCCGCTCGGGCCGCGCCGGACGCGGGGAGCGTTCGGGCTCGCGACGGACGGGCCGCGCGTCGCGGACACGACCAGGAGCGGCGAGTCGATGTCGAGGTTCGTGAAGCCGATCGCCCGCCCCGTCGAGGAGGTCACGAGAGCGGTGAGCGTGAGGCTGGCGTTGCCGTACGCGTCATAGGTGTAGACGCCGCTCTTGCGCTGGCCGGGCCCCAGGGTTCCGAGGCGCTCCGGCGTCGGGCCGCACCGCGGCCCGCCCTTGCCCTTGGGGGGCGTGCACCTCTGGCGAAGCGACTTGCCCACCGCTCGGCGGGCGCCGCGCGCCGAGACGAGGAGCTCGTCCTGGAGGGTCACGTTCCGCACCGGCCGCTTTCCCCGGTTTCGGACCGTCACCGTGACCGTGACCGGCGCCGGTACGGCGCCCGCGACGCTCTGGGCGACCTTGATGGGGCTGGGCGCGGCCTTCACGGTCACCTGCAGGTCCGAGCAGGCGTCCCTGACTCCCGCCGCGGGATCCGTGACGCACGTCTCGAAGTCGACGCCCCCGCGGTCGCCGTTCAGGGTGACCGTCCGGGACGGGGGCTCGAACTCGAGCTTCCCGCTCGAGGGAGTGACGCGGTAGGTGCCCTTCGTGAGGGCGATGGCGTAGGCGCCCGCGGCGTCGCTGACGGCTGAGCCGCTTCCGCCGCCGCCCACGCGCACGGCGCGGATCGCGACCCCGGCGCGCGGGTTCGGCCCCTTGCAACGCTGGCCGGGCGTGGTGCACTCGCGGGCACGGACGGTTCCCGAGAGTCGGAACCGGTCGTCGGGGATCTCGACCGTCAGCCGGGCGCCGGTGAACTGTCCCGCCAGGCTCCCGCTGGCCTGGTCGCACAGGGAGCCCGGATCCGGGTTCGAGCCGCCGCCACCCCCGGCTCCGGCGAGTGAGAAGCGGTGCGTTCCCGGCGGCGCGACGTAGGGGGGAGCGAGGTCCCTCGGGATCGGGACGAGGTCGTCGAACGGGGGCCCCGTCCACGTCTGCTCCCTGTTCATGGGGAGGTGGGTGTTGGAGGCCGTGAACGTGTACCGGGTCGCCCCGGGGACCTCGGCGAACTGCGCGAACACCTTCGCGCTGCAGGAGTTCGGCCCGGTGACGCGCTCCTCGACGACCAGCTCGACGGGGTGCTCGACGGTGCGCGCCGCCGCGAGCGGCGCCCCGGCGACGGCGACGACCGCGCCGGCGATCGCGGCGGCGATGAGGGCCCGCGAGCGCACGGCGCCAATAGTTGATGAAACTTCCAGTTGGTGTCAAGACCGCCGGGCGCGCAGGCGCCCCCGCTCTCGTCCCCGCCGTGCACGACGACCGCGCGATGATCACCGTCCACGGGGCCCACGGTCGCCCGGCGGGGAGATCGTGCGCCACGCCGACGGGCACCTCGCCGCGGTCGTGATCGGGGAGGCCGGGCGCGCCGAGGTCGTGCGCATGCCCGCCCACCTCTCCCGCCCGCGGCCGCTGCGGACG
>JBFLWO010000275.1:0-3919 GCA_040757755.1 Actinomycetota bacterium | reverse complement strand
ATCACCGCCCAGCCGTCCGCCGCCCCGCCCGGCGACCCCGGCATGTTCACGATCAGCGTCCTGCCCCGCACCCCCGCGACCCCGCGGGAGATCATCGCCATCGGCGTCACGTCCCGCGACGCCGCCCGGATCGCCTCCGCGATCCCCGGCACGAGCCGGTCGCAGGCCGCCGCCGTCGCCTCCGGGGTGAGGTCCCGCGGCGTCACGCCCGTCCCGCCCGTCGTCACCACGAGGTCCGGCGGCGGCGACGCCTCCTCCCCGTCCGCGAGGCGCCGCAGGAGCGCGGCCAGGCCGTCCGGCTCGTCCGGCACGACGCACCGGTGCACCACGTCGTGCCCCGCCTCCGCGACGAGCCCGGCCAGGCGCTCGCCCGACACGTCGGGCCGCACGCCGCGGAACGACCGGTCCGACACGGTCACCACGGCGACCCTCAGCCCGGCCGTGTCTCCCCCTTCGTCTTCTCCACCAGGCGGACCCCCTCGATCACGATCGCCGGGTCCACCCCCTTCACCATGTCGTACACGGCGAGGGCCGCGACCGCGGCCGCCGTCAACGCCTCCATCTCCACGCCGGTGCGGGCGATCGTCTCCACCGTCGCCTCCACCCGCACCACGCCGGTGTCCGGGTCCGCCGACACCTCCACCCCCGCCCGCTCCAGCGGCAGCGGGTGGCACAGGGGGATGAGCTCGGGGGTGCGCTTCGCCGCCATGATCCCCGCGACCCGGGCCACCGCCCCCGCGTCGCCCTTCGGCAGGGTCCCCTCCGTGATCGCGCGGGCCGCCGCCGGCGACATCCGCACCGTCGCCTCCGCCACCGCCCGCCGCTCCTGCAGCGGCTTGTGGCCCACCCCCACCATCCGGGCGTGGCCCCGCTCGTCGAGATGCGTCGCGCGCGGCTCCGTCACGACCGCTGCGCCCTCCGCCGCTCCCCCGCGCGCTTCTTGCGGATGTCGGCCATCTGCGTGTCCAGCCACTTGACCACGTTGTTCTCCCGCACCACCGCACGGATCTGCGTCGCCCGGGTCGACCGCTCCTCCGCGCTCATCGTGAGGGCGTGGTGCAGGGCCTGGACCTGGCTTTCGATGTCGAACGGGTTCACCGACAGGGCGAACGAGCCGAGCTCCTCGTGCGCGCCGACGTTCTCCGACAGGATCAGCACGCCGTCGCGCTCGTTCAGCAGCGCGGCCTCCTTCGCGACGAGGTTCATCCCGTCGAAGATCGAGTTGACCATGATCACGTCGTAGTGCTTGTAGGCGGCGACGGCCCGGTTCAGGTTGCTCTCGATCCGCAGGTCGATCGGCATCCAGTCCGTGTTGCCGTGCTTCGTGTTGATGTAGCTGACCAGCTCGCGGATCTTCGCGAGGTACTCCACGTACTCGTCCACGTCCTGCCGCGACGGCTGCATCAGGGCCAGGAACGTGATGTGCTCCAGGAACTCCGGGTGGCGGTCCAGGAACGTGTCGAACGCCTTGAACCCCCGCAGGATGTTCTTGGAGAGGTCCGTCCGGTCGACCCGCAGCACCATATACCGGCGGCGGCGGCGCAGGATCGGCCCCTCCTCCGCCGCGACCCCGGCGCTGCGCCCGAGCTGCAGGAACGCCTGCTCGTTCACCGAGATCGGGTAGGAGCGCACCCACACGTCCCGGCCGTCGAACCGCACCGCCCGCCGGTCGTAGTCGACGCGCAGCCCCAGGAGGTCCTCGCAGCACAGCAGGAAGTTCCGGGCGTAGCGGGGCGTGTGGAACGCGATGATGTCGTTCGCGAGGAGCCCCGCCACGATCGCCTCCCGGATCCGCGGCGGCAGCATCCGCCAGTAGTCCGGCTGCGTCCACGGGATGTGGACGAAGAAGTGCAGGAACGCGTCGGGGTGGCGCTCCCGGATGAGGGGCGGCGCCGTGTACAGGTGGTAGTCGTGGAGCATCACGACGGCGTCCGGCTGGGCGTCCAGCTCGTCGCCGACCGCCGCGGCGAACGCGCGGTTCGCCGCCTGGTAGCCGTTCTCCCAGGCGTCGAGCTCCTCCGACCGGATGTCCGGCGCGTTCGACAGGTCCCACAGGTAGTGCTGGATGAACCACAGCATCGGGTTCGCGATCACGTTGTAGAAGGCGTGGAACGTGTCGGTGTCCAGCACCACGAACCGGCCGCGGGTCGCGAGGCCGATGCCCGGCAGGGGGAAGCTGCGCCCCTCCGCCTCCTGCGCCACGCGGGCGTCCTCCTCCGAGATCGCCGCCGAGATCCACAGGGCCGGGGTGTGGTCGATCAGCCCCAGCAGGGCGGTGACGAGGCCGCCGCCGCCGCGGTCCAGGACGCGCCCCACGCCGCGCTTGCGCCCGAACGTCACGGGCCCGCGGTTCGACACGAGGATGAGGGGCTCCCCCGGCGGCGGCATCGCCCTCACCCCCCGTCCGTGGTGAGGCGCGTGAAGATCGTGAGCCAGTCGCGCAGGAGGCGCGGCGTGAGGAAGTCGTGGCGCACGTGCTGCTTCCCCTTCCGCGCCATCGCCCGCGCCGTCTCGGGGTCGCGCAGCACCTGCAGGCAGCGGGCGGCGCACTCCTCCGCGCTCGACACGAGCCAGCCGGTCTCGCCGTCGACGACCTGGAGGGGGATGCCGCCGACGTTGCCGGCCACCGTGGGCCGGGACTTCCAGAGGGCCTCCGTGACGGTGAGCCCGAACCCCTCCCGCACCGACTTCTGCACCACCACGTCCGCGTGCGTCTGGAACGCGTTCACCTCGACCGACCCGACGTTGTTCAGGTTCGACAGGATGAAGATGTCCGGATCGTCGCCGGCGTAGTCCGTGGTGCGGCCGAAGTACTCCCAGCCCTCCGGGTCGTCGGTCGCCATCGACCCGACCAGGGCGAGCTGGAGCCCCGGGACCTCGGCGCGCACCTGCCGGTACGCGTCGATCACCCCGAGGGGGTCCTTCCACGGGTCGAAGCGCGACACCTGCACCATGAGGGGCCGCTCCACGTCCAGGCCGAACTGGTCGACGATGTAGGCGGCGTCCTCCGGGGACAGGCTCATGTTCTTCGGCGACAGCGGGTCGATCGCGGGCGGCATCACCACCGGCTCCGGGATGCGCCCGTCCGGCGGGATGTACCCCGCCATGTGGAACACCGACAGGTCGTAGCCCTCCAGGTACGGCAGGAGGAACTCGAGGACCTCCGGGTTCGGGGACGACAGGTCGATGTGGCAGCGCCACACCCACCGGGCGCGGTCCTGCAGGGCGCCCTGCCGCAGGGCGGCGGGCTGCGGGTCGTGGACGACGATGAAGTCGTACTCCTCGGACAGGCCGCCGGCGTTCAGCAGGTTGTAGCGCTCGAACACGGCGCGGTCGCCGTTGGACAGGGCCAGGTCGGCGCCCTGCAGGGCGTTGTGCATCCGCTTCGTGACGTGGAAGAACTCCTCCCGCCCGAACAGGACCTTCCACTCGGCGTGCAGCCCGATGTCGTTCATGAGGGGCACGAGGCTGAACAGGATCTCGCTGACGCCGCCGCCGAACGCGGTGGCGTTGACGTGCAGCACGCGCTTGCCCGCCAGCGGCTCCGCGAGGGCGCGGATCTGCGCCATGAGGTCGCGGGAGACGATGCTGTAGTAGTCCGCCAGCGCCTTCCGGCCGACGTTGACGCTGCGAAGCACTAGCGGCGTCCAGCGCCCGTGGCTCGTGGGGCTTTCGCAGGGCGCGCGCGGCGATTCAGCGATGCGCGTCCGTCGCCGTCGACCGGCAGGGGCGCGCCGCCACCCACGACGCGACTCGAAAGTCGCTGATCGGCGGCCCGTCGGGAATCGCGGTGCGGACTTTCGAGTCGGGTCACGTTCCCCGTGGAGATCGGGCTCCCGCGAGGATGCGGGACCCCGATCACTCTAGCCTCTCGGCCCGGCGCCCCCGAGGGGGGCCGCGACGGGGACCGCCGCGGCGT
>JBFLWO010000274.1:0-3935 GCA_040757755.1 Actinomycetota bacterium | reverse complement strand
GAGGCGCTCCGCGGCGCGGCGCACGATCGCGAGCCCCAGGCCGGATCCCTCGCCCCCGCCCCGCTGGCGCGCCGCTTGGACCCGGTGGAGGCGGTCGAAGACGTGCGGGAGGTGCTCCGGCGGGATGCCCTCCCCCGTGTCGGCGACGGTGACGACGGCGTCCCCGCCCTGCGCCCGGCAGGCGACGTCCACCCGGCCGCCGGCGGGGGTGTGGCGGATCGCGTTGTCGAGGAGGTTGTCGAGGATCGTCGCCACGCTCTCCATGTCCGTGTCCACGACGAGTGCACCGTTCGGCGCGCGCAGCGCGACACCTTTCTGCCGTGCCCGCGGCGCGACCCGCGCGACGGCGGCGCGGCACAGGTCGGCCAGGTCGGCGGGGGCGGTCGCGACGGGGGGCTCCAGCTCCAGCCACGTGAGGCGCCGCAGGTCCCGGACGAGCAGGTGGAGGCGCTCCGCCTCCTGGCGGATGAACGCGGCGGCCTCGGCGCGGTCCTCGTCGGTGCGGGCCGCCCCGTCGGTGAGGGCCTGGGCGAACCCCTCGATGGCGGTGACGGGGGTGCGCAGCTCGTGGGCGACGTCCGCGAGGAAGGCGCGTTCCCGCGCGTCGGCCTGCTGCAGCCGTTCCGTCATGGCGTTGAACGCGGCGGCGACGCGCCCCATCTCGTCGTCGGTGACGGTGGCGCGGGCGGAGAGGTCCCCGTCCGCGACCCGCTTCGCGTGCGCCGCGAGGTGGGCGGCGGCGCGGCGCAGGCGGCGGGCGAGCCGTCCGGCGGCGAGCCAGGCGAGGGCGGTGAGGGCGGCGACGACGGCGACGACGAGCAGGGGGGCGAGCCACGCGTCGACGAGGCCGCGGTCGACGTCGCGCTGCAGGAGCACCTCGATGTCGCCGCGCCGCGCCGTGGCGCCGGCGTCGAAGTCGCTGACGGTGCGGTTCCAGTACTGCACCTCGCCGCGCCGCCGCACCACGACACGGGTGTCGGGCAGGAACGCGGCGGCCCGCGCCGCGCCGCGTGCCCCCTCGCGGTCCACCGCGACGGCCACGGCGACGGCCTGCTCCTGCAATGTGCGCTGCAGCGCGTCCTGTGCGCGGGCGTCGAGGAGCCGGCTGATGCCGAGGAAGCCGAGGGCACCGGCGGCGAGCGCGACGGCGACGGTCACGGCGATCCGCGTGCCCAGGCTGCGCGGGTGGAGGCGGCGGATGGGCGACGTCACGTGACGGGCTCCAGCTTGTAGCCGACGCCGCGCACCGCGACGATCCCCACGTCGACCCCCACCTTGCGCCGCAGGTTCGCGACGTGCACGTCCACGGTCTTCGCGCCGACCGCGGACTGGTACCCCCACACGCGCTCGAGGAGCCGCTCGCGGGTGAAGACGACGCGGGGGTGGGCGGCGAGCTCGCACAGGAGGTCGAACTCGAGCCGGGTGAGGGGCACGGTCCGCCCGTCGACCTCGCAGGTGCGGGCGACGCGGTCGAGCACGGCGGCCCCCGCCCGCAGCGGCGCCTCCCCGGGCTCCCGCTCCCCGCGTGCGCGCCGCAGCACGGCGCGGACGCGGGCGACGACCTCCGGTGCGGAGAACGGCTTCGCGACGTAGTCGTCGGCACCGATCTCGAGGCCGACGATGCGCTGCGTCTCGTCGTCCCGCGCGGTGACCATGATCACGGGGACGCCGCTGAACCGGCGGATCTCCCGGCACACCTCGATGCCTTCCAGGCCGGGGAGCATGAGGTCGAGGAGCACCAGGTCGATGCCGCCGGAGCGCACCTCGTCGACGGCCTCGCGGCCGTCGGCGGCCTCCGCGACGGTGAACCCCGCCCCCGTCAGGTAGAGGCGGAGCAGGCGGCGGATCGACCGTTCGTCGTCGACCACCAGGATGTGGCCCCGCGTCCCCACCCGGGGGAGTATCGCAGGGGTCCCCCCACCCGAGGGGTTGATTCCCCGGGCCCGCGTCCGTACCGTTCGCAGGCCCGGAGCGGACGGTCCACGCGGTCGACGCGGCGTCGAGCCCTCACGGTTCGGCGGGTCGGACGCCCTCTGCGGCGGGATAGCTCAGTTGGTAGAGCACACGACTGAAAATCGTGGTGTCCCCGGTTCGAGTCCGGGTCCCGCCACTCCCGAAGGCCCGCTCCGAGAGCGGGCTTTTTCGTTTCTCCCTCGTCCAGGCGCCCCGCGGCGGAGCACCGGCCGGCGCCGGGGCGACCGACGCCCGCCGTGCTGCCAACGCTTCGCCGCGGATTTTTGAGTAGCGGCCGCGGCGACACACGCGAGGGTGAGGAATGGCTGCGGTTCCTCGTCGAGGGGGCGACCGTGACCGCTCGGGACATCGTTCGCCTGATCGACGCCGATCGCACGTGGATCGCCGCCCTGGGGCGCGTCACGGCGGCCTGCCTCGCGCTGCACGACGTGGCCGTTCGGCAGGTCGTCGTGACCGCCCCGAAGGCGGCCGTGAGCCTCGGGGTGAGCGAGCCGACGGCCTACCGGGCGCTCACGCGCCTCGAGTCGCTCGGCATCATTCGGGACCTCACCGGCCGGCGCCGGGACCGCGTCTCCGCGTACGGGCAGTACCTCGACATCCTCACTGAGGGCACGCGGCAGCCCCCGACGAAGGGGCCCGGCACCCGCGTCAGGGGGAGTAGCGCCGCGCCCCGGCGTACTGGCGTGCGTAGTAGCCGCTCGTCATGGACTGCACCCGCACCGTGTCGCCGGACTGGGGGGCGTGGACGAACCGCCCGGCGCCGATGTACAGGCCCATGTGGTGGATGTAGCCGGAGGAGTCGGCGAAGAACACGGCGTCGCCGGGCAGGAGCTCGCCGCGGCGCACCGGGTACCCCACGGCCGCCTGGTCCTCGGCGACGCGCGGCAGCGCGATCCCCACCTTCGCGTACGCCCAGTACACGAGCCCGGAGCAGTCGAACCCGCCGGGGGACTCGCCGCCCCACTCGTACGGCACGCCGATCTGCGTCATCGCGAGGTCGAGCGCCGCCGCGCCCACGCCGGGGCGGGCACCGGGGATCGGCCGCGCCGGGGCGTCCGCCACCACCTCGGGACGGCCCGGGTCCGGCACGAAGCCGAGGGGGGCGACGCCGGGGAACCCGATCTCCAGCGGCCGGCGCGACGTGCCGTACACGAGACGCCGGCTCCGGTCGGCCGCCCGGTTCGTCGCCGCCCGCTCCCCGTCCAGGCCCAGGTAGAGGGGGTCGTCGACGATCTCGTCCCACTCGTCCCCCGCGGACCGGCCGAGCCGCGCCATCGCCGACGACCGGATCGCGATCGCCCCCGCCTCCAGCGCCTGCGACGCCCGCCGCCCCCATCCCGGCGGCATCGTCCCCGGCAGGACCCCCTTCACGTACGCCTCCACCGCGACGACGTTCACGATCCGCATCGTCGCGCCGTCGCTCGGGAGGATCCGCAGCGCGCCCCGGTAGCGGCGGTCCACCGGCTCCGCCATCCGCACCCCGGTCGGCGCGGCGCCGGAGTCGACGAGCACCGGGCCGGTGAGGCGCGCCGCGGCGGCGGCGGGATCGTCGAGGTCCAGCAGGTCGTAGCCGCCGCCGGCGCGCGTCACCTGGAAGCGCCGACCGGCGGGCAGGGTCCTGGGGGGCGCGCCGGCGCCCTCGTCGGTCACGCGCAGCGGGGTCTGCCCCACGACGATCACCCGCGGCGTCAGGTCCCCGACCAGCACCCGCAGCCGGGCGGCGCCGGCGCGCGTGACGGTCCCGCCCGGGAAGGAGTCCGCGAGGATGCGGGTCGAAGACGCACCCCGCACCGCGGCCCGGTACGCGTCGTCGCGTGTGGGGATCGCCGCGCCGGGGGACGCCGCCGCGACGAGCAGGGCGGCGGCCGCGACCCATGCGGCGCGCGTGACGGGGCGGGCGGGCACGGGCGGTGAGTCTACGGACGGGCCCGGCGCGACCCGCGGGCCGGGGTCAGCCCCGC
>JBFLWO010000273.1:0-3956 GCA_040757755.1 Actinomycetota bacterium | reverse complement strand
CATCGGGATGCGGACGTCGACTACGACAGGTACTTGCTCGTGTCGATGTTGTGCTCCTCCATGAGCTTCTTGAACGTCTCCCGCATCTCCTCGGGGTAGTCCGGCAGGCCGCCCTCGGCGAGGACCTGCTCCGCGCGGCTGCGGATGTTCGGACCGAAGTCCCAGTCCTCGTCGTTCATCAGGCGGCGGACCTCCTTCTCCGGCCAGGAGACGACGCCCGGGTCACGGCTGAACTGCGCGGCGAGCTTGTCGATCTCCTCGACGCGGTCGGACGTCGGGGCCTGCTCCTGGATGATGACGCCCTGCAGGGCCGCCGTCGTGTCCGCGTCCTCCGGGTACGGGTTGCCGTACGTGTCCTTGTGGAACAGCTTGGAGAACTTGATGCGGGGCCGCTGGCCGCCGGCCTTGCGGTCCTCGAGCGGGTAGCCGACCGCCATCGCCCAGGTGAACTTGAGGTTCGGCGCGAGGCCGAAGGCCTTCTCGACGCCGCCCGGCTTGCGGCCGAAGGCGAGGAGGCAGGTGCCGAGACCGAGAGCGGAGGCGGCGACGTTCGCCGAGCCGACGGCCTGGCCGCTCTCGAAGCGCAGGAGCGTGTCCGTGCGCTCCACCGGGAAGCTCATGAGACGCGGCACCGTCTGCGTCATCGTGAACTCGTAGTTCCAGCCGTGGTACTTGGTGAGGGCGCCGGAGAGGGACAGCGAGGAAAGACCGTCGTTGGCGCGGCCGTACCACGCGTGGAGGTTCGTGAGCCAGAAGATCACGTGCGAGCACTGGTTGATCATCTGGACGTTGAAGCCCGAGACGCACTCCTCGATCTCGTCCCAGATGTCGCAGGTCTCCTTCTGGACGACGATCGCCTCAGTCGCGTTGATGTTCCCCTGGCAGGAGGCGAACCGGGCGGCCTGGAGGATCGTCTGGATCTTCCACTCCTCGACCTTCTTGCTCGGGTCGTAGTACCGGATGGTCCGACGATCACCGATCGCCTGGAGAGCACTCGTGCTCGGGAGAGAGATGGACATTGATCCCCCTGGGTCGTCGCGGTAGGTCTCGCCGGGCAGGTGGCATCGTCGGCCCTGCCCGGGCGGCTGGCCGGAGGAATCTACCCGGCGCCCGCGCGAATTGCGACGGTTGCCACCAACGTCGCGCACTGCGAAACGCGAAGCGCATCTCCGGTGACGAGAGTCCCGCCGGCGCGCCCCGGGCCGTGGGCGCGCGCCACGCCGCGTGTATGCTCCCGCGCCATGCCTACTCTTCTTTTCGTCACCGCACCCACGGACGAGGTCCTCAACAAGGAGGGCGCCGTCCGCTTCCCCGGCACCGAGCCGGCCATCTCCCAGCTCACCGAGGCCGGGTGGACCGTCGAGACCGTCGGCGTCGACTGGCCCGAGCCGCTCGAGAAGGCCAAGCAGCTCGAGCCCGACGCGATCCTGGTCTCCACCTACAAGCGGGTGCCGCGCTCCCGCGACGCCGCGTCGATGCTGGCCCGCATGCAGGACAAGCCCGTCTACACGGTGGGCGTGCTGCAGAAGGACGACGCGTTCCGCACGATGGCTCCGACCGTCGGGATCCTCCGCAACATCGGGGAGCTTCCGAACCCCGCATGACGCCTCCCCCTCCGCGCACGGCGCGGGCGGGGGCTTCGCGCGGCGGCACCCTCAAGGTGTCGCCGTGCAGGCCGATTCGCGTGACGTAAGGGCCCGGCGACCGCCGGGCCGCGTCCGCGACCCCGGGAGGAAGCGACGGCCATCCGGCTGCCGTGGCGTCGGCGCTCCGGTCAGGAGCGCATCGTGAGCGAGGCGGTCCTCACCCTGGGGGACCTCACGCCCGAGGCGGGCCTGTGGGTGATCGCCGACGCGGCGCGTCGCGCGCTGCGCGCGGACTGCGCGGGCTTCTGGGTGCTGGCGGACGACCATGAGGTCACCGCGATCCACACCACCGAGACCGACGCGGCGCGCCGCGGGCTGATCGCGCAGGCCGTGGGCGGCACCCCGGCGACCCTCCCCCTCCTCGCCACGGTCATGGGGTCCCGCGACCCGCTGGTGGTGGTGGACGACCCCCGCCACCCCGCGCTGAACGGGCCGTTGATCAAGGCCCTGGGGTTGCGCTGCGTCCTCGGCATCCGCCTGGAGCACTCGTCCGTCGCGGACGATGGCGGCTGCCTCGGGATGCTCGCGATCGCCCACCGGGTGCGGCAGTCGTTCACGCCGCAGGACCGGGCGGCCGCGCGCAGCCTGGGAAACCTCGCGACGCTCGCCCTCGCGAACGCGCGGCTGCATCGCGAGACCCTGGAGGCGCTCGCCAGCGCGGAGCAGCGCGCCGAGACGGACCCTCTCACCGGGGTGCTGAACCGCCGGGGCCTCGACATCCGCCTGGAGCGGGCGGTCGCGGCGGCGGCGGAGGCGGGGAGCCGCCTGTCGGTGCTCGTCCTCGACCTCGACGCGTTCAAGGCGGTGAACGACCGCGGCGGCCACCACGCCGGCGACGCCGTCCTGAAACGGGTCGCGGACCTCCTCGACGCGGAGCGGCGCGCGGGGGACTCCGTCGCACGCATGGGGGGCGAGGAGTTCGTGGTGGTCCTGCCGGACACGGGGACGGAGGGGGCGTGGCTCGTGGCGGAGCGCCTGCGGGCCGCGGTCGCCGGCCTCGACCTCCTGGGCGTCGCGGGGATCACCGCGAGCATCGGGGTGGCGACGTACCCGCAGCACGGGCGATCCGCGGGGGAGATCCTGCGGGCGGCGGACAGCGCGATGTACGTCGCGAAGTCCAGCGGCCGGGACCGGACCGTGGTGTTCGCGCCGGAGGCCGCCGCGACCCGCGACGAGCTGACGCGCCTTGCGACCGCCGGGCGGGAGGGGTACCTGGGGAGCGTCCTCGCGCTGGCGGCCGCCGTCGACGCGCGCGACCCGTCGACGCACGCGCACAGCAGCACCGTCGCCCGGTACGCGGCGGCGATCGCCGCGCGCCTCGGCCTGGACGGGGACGTGGTCGAGCGGGTCCGTATCTCCGGCCTGCTGCACGACGTGGGGAAGGTGGGGATCCCCGACTCGATCCTGATGAAGCCGGGCCGGTTGACGGATGAGGAATGGGTGGAGATGCGACGCCACCCCGAGATCGGGGCGCGGATCATCGCGTCGCCGGGCCTGGCGGACGTGCGGGAGTGGGTGCTGCGCCACCACGAGCGGCCGGACGGGCGCGGCTACCCGGACGGCCTTGCCGGCGACGACATCCCGCTGCAGGCGCGGATCCTGTCCGTCGCCGACGCGTACGAGGCGATGACGGCGACGCGCCCGTACCGCGAGGCGCTGCGGGCGCCCGTCGCGCGCAAGGAGCTCGTCGACGGCCGCGGCACGCAGTTCGACCCGGTCGTCGTCGACGTGTTCCTGGACTACCTCGACGCGGTCGCGACCCCCGATCTCGCCGCAGCCGACCACGAGGGGCCGGGCGCGGCCTGATCGCCCCGCGGGCGGCGCCCCCCGGGGCGGGGTCGTCAGCCGTCGTCGTCGGTGAGGTGCACGAGGGTGGCGCCGTCGCCTCCCTCCCCCGGCGGGGCCTCCTCGACCCGCGCGACGAGGGGGTGGCGGGCGAGCTCCTCCCGCACCGCGGCGCGCAGGGCGCCGGTGCCGCGCCCGTGGATCACGCGCAGGCTGCGGCGCCCCGCCATCGACGCGGCGTCGACCCGTTCCCGGACGGCGAGGCGGGCCTCCTCGGCGCGGCGGCCGCGCACGTCGATCTCGGGGGCGGACGCGTCCTGCGGCAACGTCACCTCCACCCGCACCGGCGGCGGCGCGGCGGGCGCGCGCGGCGGGCGGGTGTCCGGCACGAGCCGCTCCACGGGCACCTTGAACCGCGCGCTCGGTCCCTGCACGTCGGCGCGGCCCCCCTCGATCGCGAGGACCGTGCCGGTGACCCCGAGGACCGTGTCGGTGACCGTGTCCCCCACCTCCACCGGGCGCGGC
>JBFLWO010000272.1:0-3965 GCA_040757755.1 Actinomycetota bacterium | reverse complement strand
GGCACCGGCAGCGGCTACCTGGCGCAGAGCGGCACGAGCATGGCCGCCCCGTTCGTGACGGGGGTGGCGCTCCTCATGCGGCAGGCCGCCCCCGGCCTGAGCCCGGGTGAGGTCAAGGCGGCGATGACGGGCACCGCGGTCGACTGGGGCCGCGGCGGGGACGGGGCCGTGCCCGGCTCCGCGGGGCCGGACGTCGACTACGGCGCCGGCCGCCTCGACGCCCACGCCGCACTGGGGGCGGTGGGCGCGGCCGTGGGCGCCGCGCCCGCCGTCCCCGCGCACCGCACGCGGGAGGGGACGGTGGCGGCGGCGGGCGCCGCCGTCGAGTTCCCGATCGACGTGGTCGACACGGCCGTGCCGCTGGCCGCGACCCTCCTGTCGCCCGAGCCGGGCGGCCCCGACGTGGACCTGTCGCTCCTCGACCCCTCCGGGGTGGAGGTCGCCGCGTCGCGCACCGCCGGGCGGCACGAGGACTTGGGCGTCACCCCCGCCGCGGCCGGCCGCTACCGGCTGCGGGTCACGTCGGCGCAGGGGGCGGGCGGCTTCGTGCTCGACGTCTCCGCGGGGCTCGCGGACGCCGCCCCGCCCGCCGTGGTCGCCGTGTCGCCCGCCGACGGCGCCGCCGGCGTCCCGGTCGACGCGACCGTGACCGCCCGCTTCTCGGAGCCGATGGACCGCGCCGCGACGGAGGCGGCCGCGTCGCTCACCGGCCCCGGCGGCACCCGGGTCGCCGTCGCGTTCACCTGGACCGGCGACGAGCTCGCCATGCGTCCGGCCGCCGCCCTGGCCCACTCCGCGACGTACACGGCCCGCATCGCGGCGACCGCCGCGGACGCGTCCGGCCTCGAGCTTCCCGCGGAGCGCACCTGGACGTTCACGACCGCCGCCGCCCCGGCCCGCACGCTGCCGCCCGCGGCGGTGGACGTGGAGGTCGGCACGCTGCGCCTCGGCGGCGTCGCGAGCCTCGCCGCCCGCGACGCGGGCGCGCTCGAGGTCGACGGCGCCACCACCGGCACGTCCACGAGCTCGTGGGTCGCCCGCTTCCCCGGCGTCCCCGCCGCCCCCGCGTCGCTGTCCGTCACCTGGGCCGGGGCGAGCGCGACCGGCTGCACCCAGACGATCTCCCTCTACCGGTGGGAGGACGGCGTGTGGGAGCGCCTCGACTCGCGGGCGATCGGCGCCGCGACCACCACGCTCACAGACCTCGCGTCGCGCCACCCCGCGCAGCACGTCGGCCCCGCAGGCGAGGTGCTCGTCCGCGTGCGGTGCAGCTCGGCGGCGGCGGGCGCCGCGAGCGCCACGGACCTCCTGACTCTCACCTACCGCGCCCCCTGAGGGTCCCCCAACCGCGGGACCGTGCACTTTCGGGAACGGGAGACTGAAAAAAAAGTCGTTGACCGGGTCGGTGGCGGAACGGGAGAATCCGCCCCCTGCGTCGCCCCCTCGATCTCATGCGACCCTCACGCACGAGCACCACGCAACGCCCGCGACGGACCCTCGGTCCGGTCGGTCTCATGTGCGCGTCCGCGGCCCTGAGCCTGGGGGCCCTCGCGGTGGGCGGCGGCACGCAACGCGCCGATGCCGCGCCGAAGCCCCGCCCCGCGAACTCCAGCCCCATCGCCCTCTCCCCGGACGAGAAGCTCGTCTGGGTGGTGAACCCCAGCGACAACAGCGTCTCGGTGCTGAACGCCGCGACCAGCCGGGTGATCCGCCGCATCCCCGTCGCGCCCGAGCCGCAGGGCCTCGCCGTGGACCCGAAGGGCAAGTACGTGTACGTCGCGAACACGGCGGGCGGCACCGTGCAGGTGATCCGCATCCTGAACGGCAACCCCGCCCGGTTCCGCGCCGTGCTCGACAACCGCTTCGCGCCGCGCGGGCGGCTCATCGCCGGGGCCGAGCCGTGGGACGTCGTCGCCAGCCCGGACGGGCGCCGCGTGTTCGTCGCCAACAGCGGCGACGACACGATCACGGTCCTCGACGTGCAGGGCCGCCGCGTCATCGGCAACGTCGACCTGCGAAACAGCGTCTGCAACACCCCCGACCGCAGCCGCCACTTCCAGCCGCGCGGCCTCGCCGTGACCGCCGACTCCAAGCACCTGTACGTCGCCCGGTTCCTGTCGTTCACGCGCCCCGGCGGGCGGCAGGCCGACGACAACGGCCGGCTCGGCGCGGTGTGCCAGCTGAACATCGCGACCGCGTCGCCGAGGATCCGCGACTACCGGCCCGCCCGGCTCGTCACCCTCGAGCCGCGCGTCACCGGCTTCACGATCGACTCCACCGGCGACGGCGTGCCGGACCCGACGTCCGCGTTCCCGAACCAGCTTCAGAGCGTCGTCATCTGGCGGAACTCCGCGTACCTGCCGAACATCGCGGCGTCCCCGTCGGGCCCCCTGCGCTTCAACGTCGACACCCAGGCGTTCGTGAACGTCATCGACGGCGTCAACGGCCGCACCCCCACCGACGCCAGCGCCACCAAGTTCCTCAACCTGCACCTCGGCGCCCGCAACCCGGACCCCGGCACGACGCGGCTGTTCTTCGCGAACCCGTGGGCGATCGCCTTCGCCGCCGGCCGCGGCGAGGGCCCCCTCTACGGGGCCGGTCGCGGCGACGCCGCCTACGTCGTGTCCGCCGGCAGCGACCTGCTGGTGAAGGTGAACGTGGACCGCGCCGGCACCCTGTCGTTCACCGGAGACGCCGACACCACCCGCTACATCGACCTCCACGACCCCGACAACCCGGCGACCAGCGGCGCGAACGCGGGGAAGAACCCGGTCGGCATCACCATCGACCGGGCGGGGCGGCGCGCATGGGTCGCGAACCACGTGTCCCGCAACGTCACCGTGGTGGACCTCCTCACCGACTCGGTCCGCACCGTGGTCCGCACCGCGCCGCTCCCCCCGCCGGGCTCCGCGAAGGAGGTCGCGCTCGTCGGCGCCGAGGTGTTCTTCTCGTCCCGCGGCTCCTTCGACCGCACCCCCGGGCTCACCGTGTCCACCGAGGACCGGCTGTCGAGCGAGGGGTGGCAGGCGTGCTCCAGCTGCCACTTCAACGGCCTCACCGACGGGGTCGTGTGGCAGTTCGGCGCCGGGCCGCGCAAGTCCGTCCCCCTGAACGGCACGTTCAACCCGCGCAACCCGGCGGACCAGCGCGTCCTCAACTACTCGGCGATCTTCGACGAGGTCGAGGACTTCGAGGCGAACGTCCGCAACGTGTCGGGCCCGGGGGCGCTCGCCACCGCCGTCGCCTGCAGCCAGGGCGCCGCGACCGGCACCCTCGACCCGAACCACGGCCTGCTCCTCGGCGACGCCGACGCGAACCTGCCGCCCTGCGCCCTGAACGCCTTCGCGTTGAAGAACGAGGACCGCCGCCAGCTCGGCGTGACCCTGCCGGGCAGCACCGTGTCGGTGCCGGCGCTCACCGCGATGAAGCAGTGGATCCGGGTGGCGGTGCGCACCCCGGACGCGCCGCTGCGCGCCGACCAGCGCCCCGGCGGCGTGCCGCGCGCCGACATCAACCAGGGGCGGCGGCTCTTCCTGCAGGCCGGCTGCCAGTCGTGCCACGGCGGCGGCAAGTGGACCCTGTCGTCCAAGGACTTCACGTCACCCCCGGCGGCGGACGAGATCGCCACCGAGACGTCCCCGGCACCGCCCGCCGGCGTCACCCCCATCGGCGCCCAGTTCCTCAACCGCTTCCTGCGCGACATCGGCTCGTTCAACCTGGGCGTGCCCGGCGCCGGGAACGACATCGGCGGGAACATCGGGGCGACCGAGGTGGCGGCACCCGGCGTGGTCGCGGGCCGGTCGCAGCCGGCGCCGCTCGCCCTCGGCAAGGACCACAACGGCGACGGGAAGGGCAACGGCTTCAACGTCCCGTCCCTCCTCGGCATCCACGCCGTGCCGCCCTACTACCACAACGGGGCGTGCGAGTCGCTCGCCTGCGTCGTCGGCGACCGCCGCCACCGGACC
>JBFLWO010000271.1:0-3975 GCA_040757755.1 Actinomycetota bacterium | reverse complement strand
AGGCGCTGGCGGCGCGGCGCCTGGACGGGATGCGGGTCGTTGAGCTGGGCTGCGGCCTGGGACTGCCGTCCGTGGTGGCGCTGGCGCGCGGCGCGGAGGTGCTGGCGACGGACTGGTACGAGGAGGCCCTCGAGTTCGCGCGGGCGAACGCCCGCAGCGCGATCGGCCGGGACCTGGCGACGCTCGTCGTTGACTGGCGGTTCCCGCCGGCGGACCTCGTCGACCAGGCGCCGTTCGATCTCGTCGTCGCCGCGGACGTCCTCTACGAGACGCGCAACGCGGAGGCCCTCGCGGGGCTCCTGCCGCACCTCGTCGCGGAGGGCGGGGAGGTGTGGATCGCCGATCCGCGGCGGCCGGACGCACGGCACCTGTGGGACGCGCTGGAGCCCGCCGGCTGGGTCCGGGAGACGCGGGACGTGCGCCTGGAAGGGCCGGTCGACGAGGCCGGACCCGTGGTGCACCTGCATCGTCTGCGACCGCCCGGGACACCCGAACCCTCGGGATCGCACGGGCGAGTCCGATAGACTGGCCGGGACCGACGGTCCTCGGTAGCTCAATGGTAGAGCATCCGGCTGTTAACCGGAGGGTTGCAGGTTCGAGTCCTGCCCGAGGAGCCTCACGAAAAGCCCTGCACACGCAGGGCTTTTTTTGTTGCCCTCGCCGGGGGCTGACCGCCAGATCCGTCGTGGCGTCCCCACGTCGCCGCCGGCGCCGCGCGGGCCATAGCACCTTGTGCTATACCCCGGGCATGAGCGAGCGACGCGACATCCTCGGCAGGGTGATGACCGAGACCGGCATGACGCAGTCCGAGCTCTCGCGGCTCAGCGGCGTGCGTCAGCCCAGCATCAGCCAGATGCTGTCCGGGCGGGTCGAGCCCAGCGACGAGATGCTGCGCCGTCTGCTGTCGTGCATGGGATTCGGTCTGGAGGTGGTCCGGCGACCGGTACGCCTGGAGCTGTCGCGATCGGTCCGGCGCTCATGGCTGCTTCACCGGCGCATCTCGGCCCACCTGGACCCGCCGACGCTCGAACGATGGACCCCGCGAATCCTCGACAACATCGAGCGGATCCGGGAACAGGTCCGTGGCGAGCCGCATCGCACCAACATCGAGCGATGGAGGCATCTGGTGGGTGAGCGGGATGTGACCGGGCTACAGCGCGTGCTCACCGGCCTCGACACCGATGCCGTCCAGATGCGGGAGGTCTCTCCCGTGCGAGGCCTGCTCACCCAGAGGGAGCGCGACGAGGTCCTGCGGCAGCAGGCGGTCTGACGAGTCCTGCCCGAGGAGCTTCCCGGAGGAAGGCCCCGCATCGCGGGGCCTTCCTCGTTCCTCGTCAGAACGCGACGAGGCCGAACTCGGGCTCCACGCCCAGGAGCACCTGCCCCACCGCCTCGAACCGGGCCTCGCAGATGAAGCCGTGGTGGCGCACGGTCTGGACGTCGCGGAAGTGACGCTCGATCGGGCTGCGCTCGTAGACGGCGCTGGACCCGGCGGCGCCGTAGACGAGGTCCACCGCCTCCACCGCGGCGCGCACCGCGTGGGCGCCGGCCAGGAGGTCCCCCGCCCGCCGCTCCAGGTCGGGCCGCCCGCCCGCGACGACGTGCGCCCACGACTCCTCCATCGTCGTGTAGAGGAGCGCCCGCGCCGCCCGCACGAGTCCCTCCGCGCGGCCGAGCCGGGCGTGGACCGTCGAGCGCTCCTGCAGCGTGCGCATCGAGCCGAGCGACGTCTTCGCGGGGGCGAGCTGCCGCAGCGCCTCGATCGCCTCCCGCGCGCTCGCCAGGGCGATCGGCGCGAGGATGATCGCGAGGGAGCTCACCGCGGACATGCGGTACAGCGGCCCCCCGTAGTGCGCGCCCGGCACGAAGTCCGGCATCAGCGGGAACGTCCGCCGGGCCGGCACGAACACGTCCTCCAGCACGACGTCGTTGCTGTCGGTGCCGCGCATCCCCAGCGAGTACCAGGTGTCCACCACGCGCGCCTCGTCGGCGCGGACGACCGTCGCGACCGCCCCCTCCCCCACGACCGCCGTGACGAGCAGCCAGTCGGCGTCGTGGATCGTGCTCGCCAGCGGACGCCGGCCGGTGACGCGGACGCCACCGTCCACCGCGACCCCCTCCATCGGCGGGTGGAACGCGGCGGCCATCACGGCGTCGGGGGTCCCGCCGAACACCTCCTCGGCCCCCTCGTCCGGGAGCCGGGCGCCCCACCAGTCGCCCAGGTTGCCGGCCTGCAACGCCCACCCGGCCGCCGAGTCGTGCCGCGACACCGCCTCCACCACCCGCGCGAGCGTGACCGGGTCCACCTCCAGCCCCCCGAGGGACCGCGGAAGCAGCATCCGGAAGAGCCCCGCGCCCCGCAGCGCGTCCATCACCGGGGCCGACAGCCGCCGCGCCGCCTCCGCCTCCCCCGCGTGCTCCCTGATGAGCGGGCCGACCTCCGCGACCGCGTCGAGCAGCGACTCGCTCGTGGTGATGCCCATCGGAACCTCCCTCCCCGCGCCGGCCGCCGGCCGGCAGTGCCCGTGCGCGAAGGGGTACCCCGAAGGCCCCGCCGGTTACGCGCCGAACCACGCCCCCGGGCGAACCGTGCGGCTATCCTGGCCCGCGTGGAGCCGCGACCCGTCGATCCGCGCCCAGGGGACGTGGTGGTCCTCGTGGGCACCGCCAAGGGCGCGTACCTCCTGTGCGCCGACCCCGGCCGGTCCGAATGGCGCATCGGCGGGCCGTGGTTCGCCGGCCGCGCCGTCGACGCCGTCTGCATCGACACGCGCGCCGGGACCCCACGGATGCTCGCCGGAACCCGCAGCGAGCACTGGGGCCCCTCCGCCTTCCGGTCCGACGACCTGGGTCGCACGTGGCGGGAGCCGGACGGCCCCGCCGTCCGCTTCCCCGCCGGCACCGACGCCGCCGTCGCGCGCGTGTGGCAGCTCACGCCGGGACGCCGCGACGAGCCGGACGTCGTGTACGCGGGGGTCGAGCCCGCCGCCCTGTTCCGCTCCGACGACGGCGGCGCCACGTTCCAGCTCGTGCGGGGCCTGTGGGACCACCCGCACCGCCCGCAGTGGCAGCCCGGCGGCGGCGGGCTGTGCCTCCACACGATCGTCCCGGACCCCGCCGACGGCGACCGCATGTGGGTCGCGATCTCCACGGGAGGCGTGTACCGCACGGACGACGGCGGGGACACCTGGCGGGCCCGCAACGCCGGCATCCGCGCCCCGTTCCTCCCCGGGGACGAGCCGCCCGAGTTCGGCCAATGCGTCCACAAGATGGCCCTCCACCCCACCCGGCCCGGCACCCTGTACCTGCAGCACCACTGGGGCGTGTACCGAAGCGACGACGCCGGCGACACGTGGGTCGGCATCGGCGACTCCCTGCCGTCCGACTTCGGCTTCCCGCTCGTCGTCCACCCGCACGAGCCCGACACCGTGTACGTCGTGCCGCTCGAAAGCGACATGGTGCGCCTCACCCCGCAGGGCCGCCCGCGCGTGCACCGAAGCCGCGACGGCGGGGCCACGTGGGAGGCGCTCGGCGACGGCCTCCCCGCCGGCGACGCGTGGCTCACCGTTCTGCGCGACGGGCTCACCACCGACGGGCTCGACCCCGCCGGGCTGTACCTCGGCACCCGCACGGGGGAGGTGTTCGCCTCCGCCGACGGCGGCGAGCGGTGGCGGCTCCTGCACGCGCACCTGCCGCCCGTCCTGAGCGTCCGGGCCGCACAGATCGCCCCATGACCGTGGAGGTCCGCCTCGCCGGGCCGCTGCGACCGTATTCCGGCGGGGAGGCCGTGACCCGGGTGGAGGTCCCCGCCGCGGACCCCACGGTGCGCGACCTGCTGGCCCGCCTGGAGGAGCTCCACCCCGCGCTCACCGGGCGCATCCGGGACGAGCGCGGCGCCGTCCGGCGGCACGTCAACGTGTTCCTCGGCGCCGAGCACATCCGGGAGCTCGCCGGCCTCGACACCCCCCTCGACCC
>JBFLWO010000270.1:0-3986 GCA_040757755.1 Actinomycetota bacterium | reverse complement strand
GTGGCGGGGTGGGAGCCCCCGGTGCCCCCCGCCGTCGCCGCGCCGCCGCCGTGGGCGGCGGCGACCGCGCTCATCCCCGCGACGGTGCGGGTCCACAGGCGCGCCGCGGCGGCGGGCACGACGAGCAGGGAGACGCTCAGAAGTAGCCCCACCGTCTGCAGCGACAGCACGATCGTGACGGCGAGGAGCGCGTAGAGGACGCCGCGCACGGCGCCCGTGGGGACCCCCGACAGGCGCGCGTGGAGGGGGTCGAACGTCGCGGAGCGCAGGTCGTCCAGGCCGAGGAGGAGCGCGGCCGCGGTGACCGCGCCGAGCGCCCCGGTCAGCGCGAGGTCGTGGTCGGTGACGGTGGTGACGGATCCGAGCAGGATGTGGGTGACGTCGATGCCGGTGGTGTCGGTGCGGGCGATCACGAGGAGCCCGGCGGCGAAGAGGGCGACGCCGGCGACGCCGACGACCGCGTCCTCGCGCAGGCGCGGGTGGCCGGCGAGGAGCCCCATGAGCGCCGCCATCAGGATCCCGGCCGCGACCGCCCCGGCGGTGAGGCTCACCCCGGCGGCGTGCGCGGCGGCGACGCCGCCGACGGTGGCGTGGCTCATGGCGTCGCCGAGGTAGGCGAGGCGCCGCAGCACGATCCAGGTGCCGACGAGCGGCGCGAGCGCCCCCACCAGCACGCACGCCGCGAGGGCGCGGAGCATGAAGTCGTACGCGTACGGGTCGGTGACCCAGTGCCAGGCGCCGCTCACGCCGCGGTCAGGAACAGGGCCTCCAGCCCGGCCGCGCCGAGCACAGGGGCCGGCGGCCCGTCGCTCACGACGCGCCGGTTGAGGGCGAGGCAGCGGGGGAACCGCCGGCGCACGAGGTCGAGGTCGTGGGTCGCGACGACGACCGCCGCCCCGTCGCCCGCGAGGTCGTGGAGCAGGTCGCACAGGCTGTCGGTGGTGGCGCGGTCGACGCCGGCGAGCGGCTCGTCGAGCAGGAGGACGTCGGCCTCGGCGGCCAGGGCGCGGGCCAGCAGGGCGCGCTGGGCCTGGCCGCCGGACAGCTCCCCGAGGGTCCGGCGTTCCAGGCCGTCCAGGCCGACGCGGGCGACGGCGCGGGCGGCGGCGAGGCGGTCGGCGGGGGAGGGGCGCCGCCACGCGCGGCGGAACCGGCGGCGTCCGCTCAGCGCGACCTGCTCGACAGTGATGGGGAAGTCCGGGTCGACCGCGGCGCGCTGCGGGACGAAGCCGGGGTGTCCCGTGAGCCGTGCGGTGCCGTCGTGGCGGTGCACCCCGAGGAGGCTGCGAAGCAGGGTGGACTTGCCCGCCCCGTTCGGCCCGACGAGCGCGACGAGCTCGCCGGACGCGACGGTGAACGTCGCGTCCTCCACGGCGACGCTCCGCCCGTGCCGCGCGGTGAGGCCGGCGACGGCGATGGCGGGCGCCGCGGTCACTGGGCGCATCCCAGGCCCTTCGCGATGCGCGCGAGGTTGTCGCGCTGCAGCTCGACGTAGCCGACGCCGCGGGCCTCCTCCTCGCGGGTGAGTCCCTCGATCGGGTTGAGCAGGTCCGTGCCCGCCCCGATCTCGCGGGCGAGGGTGCGCGACAGGCGGCCCGGCACGAGCGTCTCGAAGTACACGGTGCGGACCCCCTTGCCGCGTGCGTAGCGGGCGAGGGCGGCCAGGGACGCGGGGTCCGGCTCGTCCTCGGGCGTGATGCCGGCGATCGCGGCCTGGGTGAGGCCGTAGCGGTCGGCGAGGTAGCCGAACGCGGCGTGGGACGTGACGAGCACCGTGGAGCGGCACGCCCCCAGGGTGGTGGCGAAGTCGCGGTCGAGACGCTGGAGGGACGCGACGTATCGCGCGGCGTTGCGCCGGTAGTCGTCGCCGTGGGCGGGGTCGGCGGCGGCGAAGGCGTCGGCGACGGCCTGTACCGCGATGATGTGGCGCTGCGGGTCGAGCCACACGTGGGGGTCGCCGCCGCCGGTGAGCGCGTCGCCGGCGCCGCCGTCCACCTCCCCGCGCACGCCGGGGATGCCGGTGTCGGCGGGGCGCAGTGCCTGGCCGTCGAGCAGGTCGACGCGCCGGACGGTGGACGGCAGCGCCCCGACGGCCTTCTCGACGTGCGGCTGGAACCCGTGCGACAGGTAGAGGACGACGTCGGCGCGGGACAGCGCGCCCGTCTGCCGGGGGGTGAGCTCGATGTGATGGGGCTCGGTCCCTGAGGGGGTGAGGTCGGTGACCTCGACGTGCTCCCCGCCGACGCGCTCGGCGGCGTCCCGCAGGGGGAAGAAGGAGGCGACGACGCCCAGGCGGGCGTCGTGCGTGGCGGAGGGGGCGTCATCGGCGCAGCCGGCCGCGGCGACGGTGGCGGCAGCGGCGACGGCGACGGCGACGGCGACGGTGGCGATGAGGGTGAGCGGGCGGCGCGGCACGAGATCCTTCCCGAAGAAGATGAGAACGGGTCTCATTCATATCATGCCGGCGCGCACCGGGGCGGAGGGGCGCGTCAACCAAGGTTGACGCCACACACGATGTCAACTACGGTTGACGCATGCCCGGCCGCATGGAGATCCCGTCCCCGGACGACCCGGAGGTGGCCCTGGCGGCCGTGGTGGCGCTGCGGCGGCTCGCCGACCGGCTCGAGCGTGCGGCCGTGGCGCGCGCGGTGGAGCAGGGATGGACCTGGGCGCAGGTGGCGGAGGCGCTGGGCGTGACGCGCCAGGCGGCGCACAAACGGCACGCACGGCCCGGGGACCGGTCGCGCGGCGGAGAGGAGCGACGATGAAGCTGGGAAACCCGGTGCGGGAGGTGCGCACCGTCAGCCGGCTGCTGACGGGGGCCGAGAGGGAGGCACGCAGCATGGGCGACACGATGGCCGGCGCCGAGCACCTGCTCCTGTCCGCCCTGGCGATGCCGGACGGGTCGGCGCGGCGCGCGTTCGAGCGGGTGGGTGCGGACCCCGACGCGTTCCGTCCCGCGATCGCCGCGCAGCACGCCGAGGCGCTCATGGCCGTCGGCATCGAGCCGCCCGACGACGACGCGCCGGGCACCGCGCCGGAGGAGGACCTGCCGCCGCCCCGCGGCGCCTTCCGCACGACAGGCCAGGCGCAGGCGGCGTTCCGGGAGGCGGTGGCGCTGGCGAAGTCGGTGCGCCCCTCGCGGCTCGTGGGCGCGCACGTGGTGGTTGGGGTCGCGGGGCAGGAGCACGGCACGGCGGCGCGGGCCCTCCGCCACATGGGCGTCGATCGGGAGGCGCTGGCGGCGGCGGCGCGAGAGGAGGTCGGGGCGCCCGAGTGAGGGGCCTCCCCCTATGGTTGTAGCGTCGAACCATCTTCGGTAGCGTCCCAGGGGTGGCGACCGGTGCGGACCTGCAGGCGGCGATGGTGGCGCTCATCCGCGCGTTCGGCCTGCACCACCCCGACCGGACGCCGTGCGGGGTCGCGGTTCCGGTCTCGGAGGCGCACGCGCTGAGCGAGCTTGCGGATCGCGGGGCGATGACCGCCAGTGAGCTGTGCCGTGTCCTCGGGCTCGAGAAGAGCACGGTGAGCCGGCTGGTGGGGCAGCTGGAGCGGCGCGGATGGGTGGTGCGCGAGCGGTGCGCCGAGGACGCACGGCGCTCCCCGATGGAGCTCACGGCGGAGGGGCGGCGGATGGCCGATCAGCTCGCGGCGGCTCGCGCGCGGCGCTTCGACGCCCTGCTCTCGCGGCTGCCGGAGGGCGAGCGCGCCGCCGCGGTGCGCGGGGTGCGGCTCCTGGTGGACGCGGCGCGGGACACGGCGTGATGCGCGGCCGGCGCCGCTGGGTGCCGCTCGTCGTGGTCCTGGCGGCGGTGGTGGCCGCGGTGATCGTCGCGGTGGCCGTCCACGAGGACCACACGGCGCACCCGGGTCATGGCGCCACGGTGCGCGCGTCGGGGACGGCGGCCGCGGTGCCGCGCCCGGTGCCGGCGCACGGCGGGAGCCTGCTGTGACCGCTCCGCCCCGCGACGAGCCGGGGGCCGGGG
>JBFLWO010000269.1:0-3993 GCA_040757755.1 Actinomycetota bacterium | reverse complement strand
CGACCCTCGGCGGGATGATCGGCAACAACTCGGCCGGGGCGCGCTCCATCGCCTACGGCCTCACCGCCGACCACGTCCTGGAGCTCGACGTCGTCTTCGCCGACGGCACACGGGCCACGCTGCGCCGCGGCGGGCCCGCGCCGGGGCCGCTCGCCGCGGCGGTCCCCCTGGGGGCGGTGGGGCGGTTCCCGGCCCTCATGCGCCGCGTGTCCGGCTACGCCCTCGACGCCCTGGCCGGGCCCGAGGCCGACTGGCCGCGCCTCGTCGCCGGCAGCGAGGGGACCCTGTGCGTCGTCGAGGCGGCGACGCTCCGCCTCGTCGAGCTGCCCGCCGCGCGCGGCCTCGCCCTGCTGCCGTTCGCCACCGCGACGGCCGCGCTGGAGGCGGTGCCGGGGCTCCTGGAGCACGGCCCGTCCGCGGTCGAGCTCATCGACCGGCACCTGCTCGACCCGTCGGCGGCGGACGGGGGCCTGGGCCTGCCGCCGGACGCCCGCGGCGCAGGCGCCGTGCTGGTCGTCGAGCAGAGCGGGGAGGCGGCCCGCGTCGCCGACCGGCTGCGCCGCCTGCGCGGCGCCACCGTGGTGCTCGACCCGGCCGGACAGGCGCGGGTGTGGGCGGTGCGGCGCGCCGGCATCGCGCGGGCGCTCGGCGCCGGCGGCGACGCGAAGCCCCTGCCGTTCATCGAGGACCCCGCCGTGCCCACGGACCGGCTCGCGGACTTCCACCGCGCCGTGCGGCGCGTCCTCGACGCGGAGCGGGTGCCGGCCGTGTGGTACGGCCACGCCAGCGTCGGGTGCCTGCACATCCGCCCCCTGATCGACCTGCGCGCGCCCGGCGCGGCGGCGCAGGTGCGGCGCATCGCCGAGGCGGTCGCGGAGATCGTGGTCGCCCACCACGGGTCGCTGAGCGGCGAGCACGGCGACGGCCGCGCCCGCAGCGAGCTTCTGCCCCGCATGTACGACGCGGCCACGATGGACGGATTCGCGCGGCTGAAGCGCCTGGCCGACCCGGACGGCATCCTGAACCCGGGCGTCATCGTCGACCCCGAGCCGCTCGACGCCGGCCTGCGCCTGCTCGCGTCCCCACCCCTGCGCCCGCACCGCACGGCCATGTCGTTCGCCCGAGAGGGGGGCCTGCAGCGGGCGGCGGAGGCGTGCAACGGCAACGGCGCCTGCCGCGCGCGCGCCGGGGTGATGTGCCCGAGCTTCCAGGCGCTTGGCGACGAGCGGCACGCGACGCGGGGGCGGGCCGCGATCCTGCGCGCCGCGCTGGAGGGGCACCTGCCGGGCGGCCTGGCCGACGACGGCCTGCACGAGGCCCTGTCCCTGTGCCTCGCCTGCAAGGCGTGCGCCGCCGAGTGCCCCACGGGGGTCGACATGGCCCGGCTCAAGGTGGAGGCCCTCGCCCACCGCCACGCCGCGCACGGCGCGACGCTGCGGCAGCGGCTCACCGGCCACGCCCACCTGCTCCTCGCCGCCGGCGCGCGTGCGCCGGCGCTGGCCGCGGCGGCGGCCCGCTTCGCCGGTCGCGACCTGCCGGTGCCGCGCCGCGCATGGCGCCCCGGGCCGCCGCGGGGGGACGGACCGCGCATCGCCCTGATGGCCGACACCTTCACCCGCTTCCTGCACCCGGAGGTCGGCGACGCCGCCGTGGCGGTGCTGGAGGCCGCCGGGGCCCGGGTGGAGGTCGTCGACCCCGGCTGCTGCGGGCGGCCGCTCCTCTCCCAGGGGTTCGTCGCCGCCGCCCGGCGCACCGCGCGGCGGGCCCTCGACCGCCTCGCCCCCCTGGCGATGGAGGGGGTGCCCATCGCGGTGCTCGAGCCGTCGTGCTGGTCGATGCTCGCCGACGACGTGCCCGCCCTCGTCGCCGGCGACGCGCGCGCCGCCTGGGTGCGCGACGCGGTGCGGAGCTTCGAGGCGGTCGTCGCCGGGCTCGCGCCGGCCGGGCTCGCGCCGGACCGCGGCGACGTGGTGGTGCACGCCCACTGTCACAGCCGCGCCCTGGGCGCCGGGGAGGAGGCGCTCGCGGCGGTGCGGCTCGCCGGGGATGCGGCACGGCCCTCCGGCGCCGGGTGCTGCGGGATGGCCGGCGCGTTCGGCTACGAGCACCCGGAGCTTTCGCGGCGCATCGCGGAGATGGGCGTCGCGCCCGCCGCGCGCGCCGCCGCGACGGTCGTGGCGCCCGGCACCTCGTGCCGGGCCCAGATCCTGCGCACCACGGGGCGCCGCGCCCTGCACCCGGCCGAGTACCTGGCCGCCCGCCTCCCCCGGTAGCGGCGCACCACTCGACGGCGCCCGGGGGTGACGACCGCACCTCCCGGCCACGGTCGATTGCGAAGCGGACGCACGTCCGCTACCGTGGTGCCATCAACCGGACGCCCGTCCCGTTGGCGTCACCACCCCGGCCACGGAGGACACCGCATGACCACCCTCGCCCCCACCACCGTCGACGCGATCCCCGCCGGTACCTGGCGCACCGACCCGCTGCACTCGTCGATCGGTTTCAGCGTCCGCCACATCGTCTCCACCTTCCGGGGCGAGCTCCCCGACTTCACGGGGACCCTGGTCGTCGACGCCGGCGGCGCCGTGCTGCAGGCGTCCGGCACCGTCGCGAGCATCCGCACCCAGGACGAGAGCCTGAACGGCCACCTGCTCTCCCCCGACTTCTTCGACGCGGAGAAGCATCCCGAGGTGTCCTTCCGGTCCCGCGCCGTGCGCGGCGAGGGCGACGCCGTCGTCGTCGAGGGCGACCTCACGATGAAGGGCAACACGCGCCCCGCCACCCTTCGCGGCACCCTCACCGGCCCGCTCGAGGACCCCTGGGGCAACCAGCGCGCCGGCCTCTCCCTGAGCACGGTGATCGACCGCCGCGAGTGGGGGCTCGACTGGAACATGCCGCTTCCCGGCGGCACCCTCGTCCTCGGCACGGACGTCACCATCACCGCCGAGGTCGAGCTCATCCGGGACGCCGACGCGTGAGGATCCTCGCCCTCGCGGGGAGCCTGCGCGCCGGGTCGCACAACCTGGCCCTCGTGCGCGAGGCCCGGCGGCTCGCCCCCGCGGACGTCGAGGTCGCGATCTGGGAGGGCCTCCGGGCCCTCCCGCACTACGACGCCGACCTCGACGCCGCCCCGGCAGATCCGGCCGTCGCCGACCTGCGCGCGGCGATCGCCGCGGCCGACGCCCTCCTCGTCGCGACCCCGGAGTACAACGGCTCGGTCCCCGGCGTGCTGAAGAACGCGGTGGACTGGGCGTCGCGACCGTTCCCCGGCGGCCCCCTGCAGGGCATCCCCGCCGCCGTGATCGGCGCCACGACCGGCTCGTTCGGCGCGGTGTGGGCGCAGGCGGACCTGCGCAAGGCGCTCGGCATCTCCGGCGCGCGCGTCCTCGAGGAGGGGCTCGCACTGCCGCACGCCGACCGGGCGTTCGACGGTGACGGCCGCCTCGTGTCCGCCGAGCACCGCGACGAGCTGACGGCGGTGCTCACGGCCGTCGCCGCCGAGGCCCGCGCACGCGCCGCCCGCGCAGCCTGACGACGGGTCAGCGTCCAGCGGCGGGCGCTTGAGGATCCTATCCGGGGCGCGCGTTGCGACACAGCAATGCGCGCCCGTCACCGCCGGACGACGGGAGCCCCCTGCTCGGGACGCGCCAGAACGCATGACCCGACTCGGAAGTCGCTCATCAGCATGCCGCCCGGAATCGCGCTGCGGACTTCCGAGGCGGGACGACTAAGATCGCGGCGTGCCTGGCCGGGGACCCATGTGCGCCGCGACGCCAGGGGCCCCCGCGTGATCGCCCGTCCCGGGTCGGCGGGCGTGCCGGCCCGGGCCCTCAACCGCCTCGTGCTGCTGCTCGTCGGGCGGCTCGGCATCCCGGTGCCGCACGTCCGGATCCTGCGCACCACGGGTCGCCGCAGCGGCCGTCCGCGCGAGACGCCCGTGCTCGTCCTCACCCTCGCCGGCCGCCGCTACCTCGTCGCGCCGCGCGGCGCGAC
>JBFLWO010000268.1:0-4034 GCA_040757755.1 Actinomycetota bacterium | reverse complement strand
GCCCCCGCCCCCGGTGCGCGCGCCGACGCCCGCGACCGGCTCATGACGCTCGCGACCGCAACCCCACGCCGCGGCCATGGCCGGCGCCGGGCAGTGCTCGTCGGCGCCGCCGCCTGCACCGTCGCGCTCGCCGCGACCGCCACCGTGCGCGTCGCGTTCCCGGGGGACCCTGGCCTCGAACGGGCGGACGCCGCAACCGTGCGGGCCCTCGAGACCGGCGCGCGCGCCGCCGAGGCGCAGCCCCCACCACCGCTCCTCACCCCGGGGCGGTACCTCTACACGCACTCCCGCGGCCTCTCCATGGTCACGTCCGTCGGTAACGACGGCGCGTCCACCAGCTACCTGGTGCGATCCGACCGTCGAAGCTGGATCGGCGGCGACGGCACGCTGCGCCTGGTCGGGCGCAGCGAGCCCGCACGCTTCCTCGCCGGCGACCCCGCCGTGTGGCGGGCCGAGGCGCGGCGTATGCGCGAGACCCCCGGCCCCTCCGAGGACCGCGGGCCCGCCGCCCTGCTCTCCGACATCTTCCGGCAGGCGGGCGCCCGGGACGCCGCCCTCGCCGCCCGCGCCGACGACCCCGAGGCCGCCGCCGACCTTCTGCGCGAGGCCGCCCCCCGCTACGGGGGACAGCCCACGGAGGAGGAGATGTTCACCATGGTCGGGGACGGGCTGCGCGAGTCCACCTTCTCACCCCGGGCCCGGGCCGCCCTGTTCCGCGCCGCGGCGTACATACCGGGCGTGGAGCTCGTCGGCCGGACCACGGACCCCCTCGGCCGGGACGGGCTCGCGGTCGCCCGGACGGCCGACGGCACGCGGAAGGAGCTGGTCTTCGACCCCCGCACCTCGGCGCTGCTCGCGGAACGCGACGTCCTCGCCGAACCTGTCGCATGGCTGCCCGGCGTCCCGCCAGGAACGGTCACGGGCCACACCGTCTACGTCACGAGCGCGATCGTCGACTCCGACACCGCGGAGCCCCGCCCCTGACGCGGACTGGCTACGCGGTCCACAACGTGCAGATCGGTGCCGCCACGATCCTCTCCCCCAGTGGGTAGACGTCCGGGCCGGTGTGAAGAACCACCCCCAGGGCGAAGTCGCTGCCCAGGTTGTCGCGGAGCCAGGCGAGGTGGCGGGCGTCGGCAGCCTCCACGCCGGCCGCTGCTTTCACCTCCACGCCCACGACCCGTCGCGCCCCGAGGTCGAGGATGAAGTCGACCTCCTGCCGGCCGCCCTCGGTGCGCAGGTGATGGAGGCGGACCTCCGGCTGGTGGGCGTCGAGCTCGCCGCGAAGCTGCGTGTAGACGAAGGTCTCGATCACCTGACCCAGCAGCCCACCGTCGCGCAGGATCGCCCCGCGATCCAGGCGCGCGGCGGCGGCCATCAACGCGGCATCGGCCAGGAACCGCTTCGGGCGCTGCATGAGCCGCTTGAGCCGGGTGCTCCCGAAGGCGGGGACCGCCTCGACCACGAAGAGCCGAGCCAGCATCGCCTCGTAGCCCTCGGCGGTCCTGCGGTTGATCCCGGCCGCGCCGAAGATCGTCGCGTGGTCGACGACGCCGGCGCTGTTGAGGGCGTACGCCTCGAGGTAGCGGCGCACCCGGTCCGGGTCCGCCCGGCGGAGGAGGGCCAGCGCGTCGCGTCGGGCCACCTGCTCGACATAGCTGCGATACCACGTCGCGGGATCGCGCACCGCGACCCCCAAGGCAGGCTCCGGTAACCCGCCGCGAAGGGCGATGTCGAGGTAGCCGAGCAGGTTCGGCGCGCCCGCGACCGGTCCGACGGGAAAGCCCGCCGTGACGCGGCCGAGGAGGCCGGGCGCCGTGACGGTCCCGCGAACCTCGCGTTCGGCGAGCGGGCGCATGCGGATGTCGGGCACACGGCCGGGCCCCGGCCATGTGGCCGCGTCCGCGTCGGCGCGTACCGAGCCCGTGAGGAGGAAGCTCCCCGCCTCCGCGCCGGCGTCGACCGCGCGCTTCACCGCTCCCATCACTTCGGGCACCTCCTGCCACTCGTCGATGAGGAGGGGCCGTTCGGGGTAGGCGGCCAGCGCGGCGTCGGGATCGGCGCGGAACACGGCGGCCTGTGCCGCGACCTCCAGGCGCACCACCGTCGCGGCGCGCGCGGCCGCGGTGGTGGTCTTCCCGCTCGCCCTCGGGCCGTGGACCATGACCGCCGGGAAGGCGCGGAGGAGGTCGTCGAGCAGGGAGTCGACCGCGCGGTCCCGATATGCGATCACGCGCATCCTCCCACCCGGCTGCGGATTAGCCTACCACTTTTCCACGTCCTAGCCTACCACTTGTCTACAGCCCAGCCTCCCACTTTTCTGCGGCGACGGCAGCGATTGATTCGGCTTATCGACGCCGCAGAGATCGGTATTGGACGCCGCCCCGGTGCCGGGCCTACGGTGCCGGGCATGGCGCGGCGGGGGCGCGATCCCAACCGAGGGGGCGACAGATGCGGCAGGCACCAGCCGGCGTGGACTACTCCGAGATCCACCGGATCGACAGTCCCGCGAACCGGGCTCTCCGGCGGGACATCTGGCTTCCGGGCGACGACCTGGGGCAGCAGTCGTTCGCGACGGTGCGGTACTTCGACTACATGGTCGACCGGCTCGGCATGAACGAGGACACACGGGTCCTCGACGTGGGGAGCGGCACCGGCGGGCCCGCGATCCACATGGCGGCCACGAGCGGGTGCCGCATGACGGGCGTCGAGATCAACGAGGTCGGCATCGAGGTCGCGCACCGGCTGGTGAGGAGGGCCGGGCTCGAGGACCGCGTCACGTTCGTCCAGGCCGACGGGATGTCGATGCCCTTCGAGGACGACTCGTTCGACATCGCGATCAGCATGAACGTGGTGAACGTCTTCGCGGACAAGGTCGGGCTGTTCCGGGAGGTGCGGCGCGTGCTGCGGCGGGGAGGGACGTGGGCCTTCCTCTCCGGCACGTTCGAGCTCGGGGAGGGCGACGACGACCTCCGGGAGCGGTACGAGCGCGGCTACGCGATCCCCCAGTACACCGACAGCCTCGCCGGCTACAAGGCGAAGCTGACGGAGGCGGGCTTCGTCGTCGACGAGGTCACCGAGTACCTCAGCGACTTCCGGGCCCAGATGGAAAGGTGGCGCGACGGCTGGATCAAGCACCGCGACGCCATCGCCGAGGAGCAGGGCGCCGAGCAGACCGACCACCACATCGACTACTTCCGGGCCTACGTGGAGGCGATCGACGCCGGCAAGGCCTCGAACCACCTCGTCATCTCGACGGCTGCGTGACTGGGGGCTGTTCCATGGCACGCGTGCGGTACATCGAGGCGGAGGCGACGGACGACCCCGTCGTCCGCGAGGCGTTCGAGCGGATGCGCCGCAAGCGCGGCAAGGTCACGAACATCTACCGGGCGATGGCGCACAAGCCCGCGATCCTCGACGCGATGGGGCCGTTCGTCGCGGCCGTCCAGGCGCCGGACGAGCTCGACGCGAAGCTGAAGGAGCGGATCATCCTGCGGGTCTCGATCCTGAACCGCTCCGCCTACTGCACGTACGCCCACGAGCAGATCAGCGCCAAGATGGGGTTCACGCAGGACGAGATCGTCGCCATGAACGACCCCCGGGCGGCCGGCCTCAGCGACGCCGAGGCGGCCGCGCTGGCGTACGCCGAGGAGATGACGCTGAGCCCCGGGAGCGTGCGGGACGAGACCTTCGAGCGTCTGCGGGCGCACTACAGCGAGTCGCAGATCGTCGAGATGACCGCGCTCGCCGCCCTCTACAACATGGTCAACCGGTTCAACGAGGCCCTCAGGCTCGACCCCGAGGAGTACTGACCCACCCCTCGCGTGCGGAGACCGCGCGGGCGGCGTCGACCGCCCGCGCGACCGCCGGCGAGGTCGTCCCGGCCGCCCAGACGGCGCTCAACCCCCTGCGGGCGTCCTCGTCCGCCAACGGCACGTGGACGACCCCGTCCCACGGCAGGCTCGCCATCGACCGCGGACCGATGAACAGGTGGTCCTCGTGCCGGGCGAGGTGCGCGAGGAGCGGCTCGCGGT
>JBFLWO010000267.1:0-4063 GCA_040757755.1 Actinomycetota bacterium | reverse complement strand
GCGGCGGCGACCACGGACCCGCCGGCGGCGACGTCCCGGGCCCCCGCGAGGTCGGTGCCGTCCGGCACCCGCCCCCTCGTCACGACTCGATGCCCGCCGACCGCCATCCTGGTCCTCCTCGTCCGTCATCCCGACAGGGGGCATCCCCCGGTCCGCGCGCCGGAGGTGTCGTCCGTGGTTCGTGGCCCCGCCGCGGGTCTCGCCGGGAGACCGGGTGTGTCGCCGGGGCTTCGCGGCCGATGGTGACGTCGTGCGACGTGTCTGTGACGTCGCGTCGCGCGTGCCGCGTGCCCCGGTCAGACGGGGTGAGTCATGTCGTGAGTGGTGGTGTCCCCCCTGGCACCAATTTCGCCTGCTGGAGGAAAGAGGACGACACCATGAACTTCAATTGTCGAAAATGCTTACTCTTGCGACATCTGCGCAGATGTCGTTGTGTGAATTACCTAATCGCCGTCCGGCGGGTCGAGCGGCGCGAGGCCGCGCCGCAGGGCGATGACGGCGAGATGCGTGCGCGACCTGGCACCCAGCTTGCTCATCGCCGACGCGACGTGCGCCTGGGCGGTGCGCACAGAGATGTTGAGGGCGAACGCGATCTCCGCGTTGGTGTGCGCCTCCGCGACGAGCCTCAGCACCTCGAGCTCGCGAGCCGACAGCCCCGCCGGCTCGTCGACCGCCCCGTCGTCGGGTCTGTCCCCCTGGTCGGGCGCGTTCACGCCGCGACCGGCCGGCCCGGCCGGCGTGCGTGCCGCGTCGCGGGGCACGATGATCCGGCCTCCCCGCGCGTCGCTCCCCCCGGGGGCCCCGCCGGCCCGCGACGCGTCTGCCTCCGCCACCGGCCCCGCGAGGCCGGCGCGTGTGTTGGTGTCCCGATGTCCCCTCGCTTCCCGCTACGTGGTGCCCGGCCCGGGGCACGCCCCCGCACTGCTGCGCGGTGCGCGCCCGCGTCGGAATCCGCCCTCGGCGCCGCCCGCCGTTCCCGTCCGCGGTGACACGTGTCGACCGCCCCCGGCACCTGGACGTCTCGGTGTGATGCGGGCCGTAGAGCCGCATCGCCCGAGGCGTACATGGGTCGTGCCGCGCGACGGTGATGTATCGCGTGTGCCCGCGGATGCGTTGAGCCGTCCGCCGTGCGGAGACAAGAGGATGGGCGCTGCGTCGTCAATTGTCTGAACTACGTAGCCCAAGTTGGTGGGCGTCCCCACGTCGCACGGTCCTCGTGTGCGAGCGCACGAACGGGGCAGCCACCCGGTGCAGTTACGCTTTTCACTTCCGCCCGAATCCCCACTGACCCGTCCGGCCGTTCGTGATGTAGTGGCTCATCACGCGCGGGGGGCGTTCCTCTTACGCCGGTGCGGTCATCTGCAGGGTGACGTCACCGCGTGTCGTCCCGCGCGCACCGCACCGGCGGTCGCCGTGGATGCGCGATGCGACAGGGTGGGTGTCATCGCTTCGCGCCGGGATCCTTCGCGGTCGCCCCCGCGACCGTCGGGCGGCGCCGCGCGGGTCGGGAGGCGGTGCGCCGGCGCCCCGTCAGGGGCAGCGGATGGGCTTGGGGATGCGGGTGAGGTCGATGTCCGACACGAACGGGAGGGCCCCGGCGGCGCAGGCGGTGCGGACGGCGTCCGCGGTGCCCGCGGCGTCGCCGTCGGCGACGTAGTCGGTCGCGGTCACGAGGAGCCCGGCCCGGCGGATCCGCCGCAGGGCGGCGACGGCGGCGCTCCGGTCGGCGTCGGAGGTCCGCGTGTAGTCCCCGTCGTGGGTGGAGGTGACGTCCTCGCGGTTCCAGCCGTCGAGGTGGCGGAGGAGGGGCCCGATCGTGTCCTCGCCGTTCTGCGCGAAGAGGACGCCGCCTCGCCGGTGGACGAGCCGTGCGAGGGCCGCGACCAGGGTGCGCATGCCGGCCGCCTGCTTGGGGTGGGACTCGACCATGTCGACGTTGTCGAGGAACAGCCCATCCACGCCCTTCGCGAGGATGCGCGGCGCGATGCGGCGGGTGATGGCGTCGCGGAACCCGGGACGGGACGTGTCGGCGTACCACTCGTCCCACTCCGGCCACAGGTCGAGCCGGTAGGGGGCGAGGTCCGCGGACCACGACCTGCCCTTCTCGATCGTCCCGACGGAGAGGTATGCCAGGACGCGGGTTCCGCGCCGGTGAAGGTCGCGGACGA
Organism: Actinomycetota bacterium; assembly: GCA_040757755.1. GTDB lineage: Bacteria > Actinomycetota > Thermoleophilia > Miltoncostaeales > Miltoncostaeaceae > JBFLWO01. The sequence goes on along the minus strand of JBFLWO010000267.1, from coordinate 1,895 downwards.
CGCCGGGCGTGACCTCCTCCCCGTCGACGACGACGAGGTCGTAGCGGGCGAGACGCGGCACGCGCGCCGGGGTCGGGGTGGTCCCGATCGCGAACGCCCACGTCCGCACGCCGCGCAGCTTCGCCGCCGGTGTCCGCGCGTCGGCGGAGGGCAGGGCGGCCACCGCGACCGCGACCGCGAGGGCCGCGGCGGCGATCACGAGCGCGCCGCGCACCGCACGGGTCACGGGAGGACCGGTGTCGGTGCGGTGCGCGAGACCGCGTCGACCTGGCGGTCCCAGTAGTCGGGGAGCGCCTCCCAGGGGTTCGGGAGGTGGCCGTCGGTGACGTACACGACGTCGGCCCCGCGCCATGACGCGACGGTGAGGACGGCGGCCATCACGGACGCCGACCGGACCCCGTAGACGAGGTGCCAGCGCCGCCCGGGACGCGGCCGGGTGTCGACGTCGCCGCGCTCGGGAAGGTCCGCGTACATGTCGAGGGGGCCTTCGAACAGGACGACCTCCTCGAACATGTCGAGGACCTCCGCCGGCACCTGCGGATGGCCGGGGTTCACGGCGACCCGCAAACCCCACGGCCGGACGGAGCGGGCGACGCTCTCGAGACCGGCGAGCGCTTCGCGGTCGCATCCGGCCCGGTCGAGGAACACCCCGTCGACGCCGAGGTCGAACCGGTACGCGTGGGCGTCGGCGACGACGGCGCGCGCGTCGCGCGCCCCGTAGGCGGTGTCGACATAGCCGTACACGAGGCAGCCGCGGCGGCGGCTCGCGGCGACCGCCGCGGCGTAGTCGCCGCGCATGCCCGGGTCGGGCCCGGAGTCGGGGTTCACGATGATCACCGTGCCCGGTGGCGCGGCGGCGAGACGCGTCCACTCCCCGGACTCCCGCACCGGGGAGAAGTAGGCGGGGACGCCGAGCGCGAGGGGCGCCCGGGGCGCGCCGTCCCACCCCGCACCGGCGGCGGGGGCCGGGGCGGTGTTCGTCGCGGCGCGACTCCCCGGGCGGCGCATGGTTCGGCTCACCGGTGGTTCACCGCCTTGCGCAGCTCGATGAAGGCGACGGCCGTGAGGCAGGCGAATGCCAGGACGCAGGTCGTGAGGAAGCCCGGCGCCTGCTCCGGCGCCGCCCCGGCGAGCCGCGCGGCGAGGACGACGGCGGCGACGCCGCCGAGGACCGACACCACCACGCGGACCTGCCCGCAGGCGATGAGAACCAGCGCGAGGAACAGGGCGACGCCGAGCACGACCTCGCCGACGAGGATCGCGACCACCGCGGTCGACAGCCAGCCGCCGATCCATGCGACGCCGGCGGCTCCCGCGGTGAGCGCCACGAGCGAGGTGCCGTGCAGCCCGGCCGCGCGGAGCAGCCGCGCCCAGGATGCGCGGCCGAACGCGTCCAGGTCCCGCTCCGACGCGAGGAGCCGCTGGGTGGCGATGCGGTAGCGGCGGAGCTGCAGCTCGGCGACCCCCATGCTGAGAGCCAGCGGCAGCATCGCCGCCGCGACGAAGGCGCCGGCGCGGTCGGGGTCGGAGACGACCGCCAGGGCGGGCATCGCGACGAGCCCCCCCGCGAGGAAGCCGTAGCCGAGGAAGAGCACGGAGGACGCGAGGTCTCCCGGAGAGGGTCGCGACTCGGCGGTGGACGCCTCGCCGCTCCGCACCTCCCGGAAGGCGGCGAGCACCGCGAGGGTGACGCTCGCAACGACCCCGGCGGTGCCGAGGGCGATGGCGCGGTCCCCGGACCCCAGGGTGACGGAGGCGATTCCGGCGACGGCGCCGGGGGCGAGCGCCCCCGCAAGGACCAGGTCCGCGTCGAAGAAGATGAGCACGGTGGCGGCGAGGAGGAACTCGAGCTGCCCGAGGGCCGCGGCGACCACGAGGGCACCCGCCCCGACGGC
>JBFLWO010000266.1:0-4067 GCA_040757755.1 Actinomycetota bacterium | reverse complement strand
CGCCGCGGCCACCGTCCGGATCCGGGTGCATGCCGCGTCGCGCACCTGGCCCGCGTTCGCCGCCCGAGCCGCCCCGACGTTGCAGCGGCGGCCGGCGACGGACCGGTCGATCCGGACGGTGAGCTTCACCGTCCTCGCCTTGCCGGGCCGGAGCGTCCCGACCCGCCAGGTGACGACGCCCGCCCGCAGGCTCGCGCCCGCGGCCCTGCGGCCGAGGGTGAAGCCGGCCGGGAGGACGTCGCGCACGACGACGCCGGTCGCGTCGCGCCCGCCGACGTTGCGCACCGCGATGCGGTACGTCACGAGCTGGCCCGCGGTGGCGGCGAGCGGCCCGCGCTTGTCGATCGACAGCCTGGCCGGCGCCCCGAGCACCTGCACCGGCGGGGCCGGGCAGGTCACCGCCACCTGCCGCGTCGCGGTGTTGTCCGCGAGCGTGGTCTCCGCCTGTGCGGCGCCGACCAGGGCGACCGTGGCGGTGTTGGTGACGCCCGCGGCGCAGTCGGCCGTGGACGTCGCCTTCGTGCCGGCGTAGGTCAGGGACTGCCCCGGGGCGAGCTCGGCCGGCGGCGCACCCTGGAGGGTCAGCGCCGCCAGCGGGTCGGCCACCTGGATCTGGCCGAACGGGACGGCCTGCTGGCCGGTGTTCGTGACGGTCACCGTGTAGGCGATCGTCTCGCCCGCCGCGTAGGACGCCTTGGCGCTCGTCTTCGCGATCGACAGGTTCAGCGTGCATGCGACGCCGGTGGTCGCCGTGGAGGCGTTGTTCGAGAGCTCGGCCTCGGCCGGCTGGCCCTCGGCCGGCACCAGCTCCACGGTCGCGGTGTTCCGGACCTGCCCGCAGGCGCCGGCCGGCAGGGTGGGGGCGGCGCCGCCCGCAAGGACGTAGACCCACGTCTCCCCCTTCTGGAGGAGGCCGTCGCCGTCGTCGCCCGAGGCGAGCACGAGCTCCTCGCCCGTCACCTGCGGGTCGGTGACCCTGATGCGCGACGCCGGCACGGCGATCGGGTCGCCGACGCTCGTGACGGCGATGCCGAACGCGATGGTGGCGCCGAAGTCGACCTGGGCCGGGCCGGTCTTCTCGATCGCGAGGTCGGGGACGCAGATCACGTCCACGGTCGCGGTCGCGGCGTGGTTCGCCGGGTCGCCGACCGCGGCCGCGGCGCGGATCACGCCGGCGACGGAGGCGGTGTTGACGATCCGGTCGCAGCCTGTCGCCGTCCGGGTCACCGGGCCGGGCTGCTCGTTCGGGCCGAGCACGCCGTAGTTCCAGGTCTCGCCGGTGTTGAGGTTGCCCGGGTCCGCCGTGTCACCCGAGATGAGGGTCAGCTCGGTCGGGCCCGCCTCGTCCTGGAACCGGTCCTGGACCGTCTTGTCGCCGAACGGGATCGGCACGTTGTCCCCGATGTGGGTCACCTGGATGGTGTAGGAGACGGTGCCGCCGAGCGGCACGGACGGCGAGCTCGGGGTCTTGGTGATCACGAAGTCGGCCTGGCACTCCACCACTGTCGAGGCGGTGGCCTCCTTCGCGGCCACGACGACGCCGTCGCGCTCCACCGTGACCGAGGCGGCGTTCCGCTGCTCGCCGCAGTCGTTCTGGACCCCGACCCGGTCGATGGGCTCGGTGAAGGTGTAGGTCAGGACCTCCCCCTTCTGGAACGTCGTGTCCGGGGGCTCCTCGGCGAGGCTCGAGGTCACGACCGGGTCGATGCCCGCAAGGCGGGTGTCGGCGACGGCCGGCATCGAGAGGTCCACGTTGCCGGTGTTCGTGACGGTGACGGCCCAGAGGATGCTCGTCTCCTCCTGGGCGTAGAGCTCCTTGCCGGCCGTCTTCGCCACGGTGAAGTCGGGGCACTCCACGAACACCTGCTTCTCCGCCCTACGGTCGATGGTCACGCCCGAGGTGTCCACCGACGCGGTGACCGTGTTGGTCTGCTCACCGCAGTCCGCGGCCCGCTCGATCGCCTCCCGCACCGTGTAGGTGAGGGTCTCCCCCACCTGCAGGGACCCCGCCACGTCACCCTCCGCAAGCGACGAGGACGGGGCACCCAGGTCACCCAGCCGCGCGTCGCTCAACACCGGCACCGGCATCGCGACATTCCCCGTGTTGGCCACGGCGACCGTCCAGACGATGGTCCCGTCAGACGCCAGGTAGACGTCCTTGTCCGCCGTCTTGGTGACGGTGAAGTCCGGGCACTCCACGAACACCGACCTCTCGGCCCGGCGGTCGATGGTCACCCCGCTCGCCTCCACGGAGGCCGACACGAGGTTGGTCTGCTCACCGCAGTCCGAGCCCTCGCCCGCACGGTTGATCGGCTCCCGCGCGGTGTAGGTGAGGGTCTCGCCGGTCTCGAACACCGCGTCGTCGGCCGTGCTGCCAGCCGGGGCCGGCAGCCCGCCAAGCCGCGGGTCGCTCACGTCCGGCATGGGCAGGTCGACGTTGCCGGTGTTGGTCGCCGTCACCGTCCACACGACCTCGGCGTCGGCGGCCGTGTAGACGTCCTTGTCCGCGGACTTGGTCACGGTGTAGTCGGGGCACTCCACGAACACCTGCTTCTCCGCCCTACGGTCGATGGTCACGCCCGAGGTGTCCACCGACGCGGTGACCGTGTTGGTCTGCTCACCGCAGTCCGCGGCCCGCTCGATCGCCTCCCGCACCGTGTAGGTGAGGGTCTCCCCCACCTGCAGGGACCCCGCCACGTCACCCTCCGCAAGCGACGAGGACGGGGCACCCAGGTCACCCAGCCGCGCGTCGCTCAACACCGGCACCGGCATCGCGACATTCCCCGTGTTGGCCACGGCGACCGTCCAGACGATGGTCCCGTCAGACGCCAGGTAGACGTCCTTGTCCGCCGTCTTGGTGACGGTGAAGTCCGGGCACTCCACGAACACCGACCGGGAGGCCTGCTTCGTCGTGGAGAACGCGCCCTTGGTGGCGGTCACCGAGACCGTGTTCGTCTCGGTGCCGCAGTCGTCGGGGCTCCCGCCGCGCTGGATCGGCTCGATCGCCGTGTACGAGAGCGTCTCCCCCTCGTCGAAGGTGTTGTCGCCGTCACCGCCCGCCGGCCCGGACAGCGAGATGCCCTGACTCGTCAGGCGGGCGTCCGTGAGGGACGGCAGCCCAAGGTCGACGTTGCCCGTGTTCGTCACGGCGACGGTCCACCGGATCTGGCTGTCGCCGGCGACGTACGTGTGCTTGTCGGCGCTCTTGCTCACCGAGATGTCGCAGTTGCCCACCTGCACCGGGATCGGGGACACGTAGTCCTGCAGGGCGCTCTTGAAGCTGTTCCCGGACGACCGCGTCTTCACGTAGGAGCGGCCGAAGGCCAGGCACTGGTTCGCGTCCGCCAGGTTCAGGGCCGCGGTCAGGTTGATCGAGGCCTCACCGAAGGTCTTCGGCGAGAGGGTGACGCCCGCGATCGGGTCGCTCACTGAGGTCGTGTTCACGGCCCCCTCGCCGACCGTCCCCGAAAGGGTGGTGCCGGTGCCCCAGCAGGGGTCACCCGGCGATGCGCTGCCCCCGCCGGCGCAGGCGCCGCTCGTCCGCCACCGGTGGAGCCGCAGCGTGACCGGCGAGTTGTCGCCGCCGGCGAAGTCGTAGGCGAGGAGCATGTCGCCGGCCGTCCGCGGCGTCGTGAGGTCGAGGCTCGGGTTCTGGTTGAACTCGAAGTCCACGGTCGCGGAGGGGTCGTTCGAGATCTGGGCCCGGACCCAGGCCAGGTACAGGTAGTCGTTTCCTCCGCGGCGGTCGGACGCGACGTAGAACCGGTCCAGGTCCGCCTTGTCCGGCACCTGGCCGGTCACGAGCTGTCCGCTGTGGCGGATGTCCGGAGGGTCGTCGTCCTCCTTCGCGTCGTTGTCGAAGATCGGGTCGGCGGGGGAGCTGACCGGGTCGTCGCCGAAGGGGGTGGCGAGACCGGGCGCGTTCGCCCAGTCCTTCTGGGGCGGCGTGGTGACGGCGAGGTTGCCGTCGTTCCCCTCGAAGTCCGCCGGGCTCGGGAGCACGGCCAGGGCGGCCGCCGGCAGCGCCAGCAGGGCCAGGAGGACCGCGACGAGCACGGGCGTCGCCC
>JBFLWO010000265.1:0-4067 GCA_040757755.1 Actinomycetota bacterium | reverse complement strand
TGCGCGGCGCCCGCCGATCCGCTCGGGGCCCGACGTGGGCCGGGCGCCAGCCTATACGACCCTTGGCGGCGATCCCCGCGGGAACGCGACGTGGCGGGTCGGTTGCCCCGCCGGCGCGCCCCGGGTGACGCGCGGGCCTACTCGGGGGGCAGCTCCAGCCGCCGCTGGCCGGCCCACGCGGCGGCCTGGGAGCGCCGCTGGAAGCCGAGCTTGCGCAGGAGCTGGCTGACGTGGTTGCGCACCGTCTTCTCGGACAGGTGCAGCCGCTCCCCGATCGCCCGGTTCGTGTAGCCCTCGGCGATGAGGGCGAGCATGCGCCGCTCCCGGTCGGTGAGGCCGGCGAGCTCCGCCTCGGCCTGCTTCGCGGACAGCTCGCGGAACTGGGAGAGCAGGGCCCCGGCGGCGCGCGGGTCGAGCGACGACGCCCCGGACGCGGCGTCCCGGATCGCCTGCGTGAGCCTTTCCGAGTCGGCCTGCTTCAGCAGGTAGCCGTTCGCCCCCGCCATGACGGCGCCGACGATCGCCTCCTCGTCCGAGTAGGAGGTGAGCATCACGACCTTGCAGTCCGGGTGGTCCGTCTTGATGCGGCGGCACGCCTCGATGCCGCTGCCGTCGGGGAGCCGCACGTCCATGAGGACGACGTCCGGCCGCGCCTGCCGGGCCATCGCGAGGGCCTCGGCGACGGTGCCGGCCTCGCCGACGACGCGGAAGCCCGCCTGGGCGGCGAGCAGTGACCGCAGCCCGAGCCGGACGACGGCGTGGTCGTCGACCAGGAGGACGCGGATTGGTGCGGGTGACGTGGTCACGTGAGGGAAACCTCCTCGGAGCGCGGCGCGGCCGGCTCGGTGGCCGGGACGTCGCTGTCGAGCGGGATCTGGACGTCGACGACGAGGCCGCCGCCGCTGTCGCGTGGGCGCACCGAGAGGCGGCCGCCCAGGCGGCGGGCGCGCTCCCGCATGTTGCGAAGCCCCTGTCCGGGGCCGTCGGAGGGAAGCTCGGGGAGCACGCCGATGCCGTCGTCGGCGACGACCAGGTCGAGCTCGTCGGCGGTGAGGTTGAGCACCACCTCGACGCAGCACGGGCCGGCGTGCCGCGCCGCGTTCGACAGGGCTTCCCGGAGGATCTGGGCGAGGTGCTCCCCCGCCTCGTCGGGCAGCGGGCCGGCCTCGTCGAGGCCGAGGGCGCGGAAGCGCGCCTCCAGCCCCGTGTCCATGGTGTACTGGCGCACCAGCTCCTCCAGCCCGGCGGCGAGGCCGTGCGGGGTGGGTGCCGGTTGCCGCAACGCCCGGATGTAGGTGCGGATTCCGGTGATCACGTCGTTGAGGCTGTCGACGACGCGGCGCAGCTCGTTCCTGGCGTCGTGGTCGTCGACGGTGGGGATGACCGCTTCGAGGTGCAGGCCGGCGGCGTAGATCGACTGGATGGTGCCGTCGTGCAGGTCGCGGCCGAACCGGGCGCGCTCCTCGGCGACGAGCCGGGCGCGGTCGAGCGCCTCGAGCCGTTGCGCGTACTCCACCTCGAAGATCTCGAGGAGCCCGACGACGGAGACGACGAGCACGGCGCCGATGAGGCCGCGCACCACGGCGATGGGGAGGTTGGTGGCGTCGAACCAGCCGTCGGCGGCGACGGGGCCGCCGGGCGCCCACGGGGCGGAGTCGACGACGAGCCCGGCGAACAGGGCGTACACGGCGAGGGCCCCGGCGGCGGTGGCGGCGAACGGCTTGATGCGCCGCATCCCCACCTCGGCGAGCTCGGTCTGCTGCCGCCACACGCCGACGGCGGCGAGGACGGCGCCCGGCAGGAGGAGGCCGTAGCGGGCGGCGGCGGTGACGGACGCCTCCCATTCCTCCACGGTCCAGCCGAGCTTGCCGGCGAGGGCGGCGCCGCCGCCCACGATGAGCCCCCACAGGGCGAGCGACGCGAGGGTGCCGCCGCGGCGCAGGATGGGCCGCAGGCCCAGCACGCGCAGCCCGAACTGGACGAGGAACAGGAACGCGACCGTCTGGACGACGGCGCGCAGGACGATGAGCGCCTCGATGAGCTGCGGGTCGACGTAGCCCTTCTGGATGGGCACGAAGACGTACCCCCAGATGGCGAGCGCCTCGACGAAGGCGAACGTCGCGAAGAAGAACAGCGACGAGGTGAGCGTGAGGCGCGTCGCACGGCGGCGCTGCAGCCACACGGCGAAGCCGAGGGCGAAGAAGACCACCCCGTCCGCGAACAGGACGATCGTCTCGTTTTTCAGAAAGAAATCGCGCAAGCCCACGAAGATTATCCAGCGGGCGCGCGGAGCAGCCCCCCGGGGGCCGGGGGGCTGCCTGTCACCGCGATGTCAGGAACGGAGGACGGCTTCGAGACGCGCCCTGAGCGACGCGACGACGTCGGAGCCGATGGTCTCCACCACCTCCGGCTCCTCGAGCAGCGCGCGGCGCTCGAGCGGGGTGGACCGGTTGGTGACGTACGGGTCGTCGAGGACATCCGCGAGGTGGCGTCCCCCCGCGACCTGTCGCACGACGTACTCCACGAGCCGCTTGTGGCGGGCGTTGGCGTCGCCGACGAGTCGCGCGACCTCTGCCTGGATGTCCAATTCGCCTCGGTGGGTCAGATGGTTGCCATGTGCGCCGACCGGCCGAACGCGCCGCTCATGGCGCGGAGGCGCGCGACGCGCTCCTCCATCGGCGGGTGGGTGGAGAAGAGGTTCGTCAGCCCGCGACCGTGCAGCGACGCCAGCGGGTTCACGATGTAGAGGGGCGCCGCCGACGAGTTGACGTGCATCGGGATCCTCTCGGCGCCGCGGTGCAGCGTCTCGAGGGCGTCGGCCAGCGGGTTCGGGTCGCCGATGAGCTGGGCGCCGGTGGCGTCGGCGACGTACTCGCGCTGACGGGAGATCGCCATCTGGATGATCATCGCCGCGATGGGGGCCAGGATGATCGTGGCGAGCGTCCCGATGATGCCGAGCGGGTTGTCCTCGTCATCCCCGCCGAAGAACATGGAGAACTGCAGGAAGTTGGCGATCGCGGAGATCGCGCCGGCGACCATCGCCGCGATGCTGGCGATGAGGATGTCGCGGTTCTTGATGTGGGCCATCTCGTGGGCCAGGACGCCTTCGAGCTCACGCGGCGGGAGGGCCCGCATGATGCCCTGGGTGCAGGCGATCGCGGCGTGGGCGGGGTTGCGGCCGGTGGCGAAGGCGTTCGGCTGCTCGGCGGGGGTGACGTACACCTTCGGCTTCGGCACGCCGGCGCGCTGGGCGAGCACGCCGACCATGCGGTGAAGCTCGGGCTCCTCGGCCTCGCTCACCTCGACGGCCCGGCTCATCTTGAGGGCCATGGGGCCGCTGAACCAGTACATCGCGAGGTTGAAGACCACGGCGATGCCCGCGAAGAGCACGAGGCCCCCTGCGCCCCCGACGACCTGACCGATCGCGAGCAGGAGCCCGGTGAGGCCGGCGATGAGCACGAAGGTCTTGAAGTTGTTGCGCGCCTTTTGCGCAGCCACGTTCATCGTCTCTCCTTGTGATGCGGACTGCCGCCGAGTATAGGCAGGCCCCCCGCGACGGGGACTGCGCGGGTGTTGGCGCCGCGTTAAGGCGTCCCCGGGGCACCCGGTAGGCTCGGCGGGTGACGTCCCTCGCCCGTGCCTTCGCCGCGCTCGTCGCGGCCTGCGCCCTGGTGGCGGGCTGCTCCGGCGGGCAGGAGGACGTCCGCGAGGCGGACCCGGTGCAGGCGCTGCGCGTGCTCCCCACCCCCGCCGGGCTCGCCGACGCGGAGCCGGCGCGGGGGGTGGACGCGGCGGGGTTGAGCCGCGCGTACGGCAGCGAGGCGGAGATCCCGGGGCTCGCCGACTCGGGCCTGGATCGCGCGGCGACGCGGCGGTGGACCGGCCCGGGTGGCGCGACCCTGGTGGCGGCGGTGGGCGTGTGGGACGACAACGAGGCGGCGCGGGCGGTGAGCGGCGCGGCGGCGGAGCAGCCCCTGGGCCGCCCCGGCGCCCGCGCGTGGACGCCGGACTCGGTGGGCGGCAGCCGCGGCACCCGGGTCGAGGGCGCCGGGGCGCGGCAGCTGACC
>JBFLWO010000264.1:0-4088 GCA_040757755.1 Actinomycetota bacterium | reverse complement strand
CCACGAAGCAGTGCTTGCCGGCCTCGATGGCCTGCAGGGCGAGGCGGGCGTGGGTCGGCACGGACGTGGCGACCATCACGGCGTCGACGCCGGGGTCGGTGAGGACGTCGTCGAGGGAGGTGGTGAAGCGGGTGGCGGGGAACGCGGGGCGGTGGCGGTCGAGGAGCGCCTCGTCGAGGTCGCAGCACCAGGTGAGCTCGGCCCCGGGGAGCCGTGCGACGTTGCGCGCCAGGTTCGGCCCCCAGTAGTTCATGCCGACGACGGCGACCCGCACGGGGCCCGCCGCGGTCACAGGCGCCACACCTTGCCGTCGACGTCCGGGGCGATGTTGCGGAAGTCCACGACGAGGGGGGACTCCTTCACCACCAGGTCGTAGTCGACGGCCTTGTGGTCGGTGACGATCACGGCGGCGTCGTGGTCGGCGAGGGTGGCGGCGTCGAGCGGCACGCTGCGGAGGCCCTGGCGGGCGAGCTCCGGCACGTGCGGGTCGTGGTACGACACGTGGGCGCCCTCGGCGAGCAGCAGCTCGATGATCTTCAGGGCGGGGCTCTCCCGCATGTCGTTCACGTTCGGCTTGTAGGCGACGCCGAGCACCAGCACCCTGCTGCCGTTCAGCGGCTTGCGCCGGCTGTTCAGGGCCCGCGACACCTTCCCGACGCAGAACGCCGGCATCTGGGAGTTGACCTTCCCGGCGAGCTCGATGAACTCGGTGTGGAGGTCGTACTCCCGGGCCTTCCAGGTGAGGTAGAAGGGGTCGATCGGGATGCAGTGGCCGCCCAGGCCGGGGCCCGGCTTGAACGGCATGAACCCGAACGGCTTGGTGGAGGCGGCGGCGATGACGTCCCACACGTCGATGCGCATCCGGTCGCACAGGATCGCCATCTCGTTGACGAGGGCGATGTTGACGCTGCGGAAGATGTTCTCCAGCAGCTTCGTCATCTCCGCGACCTCGGGGCTGCCGACCGGCACGAGCGTCTCGCACGCCTGGCCGTACAGCTCCATCGCCCGCCGCGTGCACTCCTCGGTGAGGCCGCCGATGACCTTGGGGGTGGTGGCGGTCGTCCAGTCCTCCCGGCCGGGGTCGACCCGCTCGGGGGAGAACGCGAGGTGGAAGTCGCGGCCGGCGCGCAGCCCGGAGCGCTCGAGGATGGGGGCGAGCTCGTCACGGGTCGTGCCCGGGTACGTGGTGCTCTCCAGCACGACGAGCTGCCCCTGGCGGAGCCGCTGGGACAGGCTCTCGGCGGCGCCGAGCACGGCGGACAGGTCGGGCTCGCGGTGGTCGTCGAGGGGGGTCGGCAGGCAGATGATCACCGAGTCGACCCAGCGCACATCGTCCCATTGGGTGCTGGCGCGGAGGGTGCCCGCGGCGACGAGGGGGGCGAGCCGCTCCGAGGGGACGTCCTCGATGTAGGACTCCCCGGCGTTCACCATGTCGACCTTCGCCTGCACGGCGTCGAGGCCGAGGACGGGCACGCCCGCCTCGGCGAAGGTGGTGGCGAGCGGCAGACCCACGTATCCCATTCCGATGATGGCGACGCGGGCCGTGTCGTTGCTCACGCGGCGGGCCTCCTGGGGTGTCGTCGGGCCGGGCGGGACATGCGGCTCGCTATCGTAGTCACGGGACGCGGCCGTCGGTAGCGGATGGAGGACTCATGCCCCACACGGCGCTCGCGGGTTTGCCACGCCTGGTCCGCGTCGCGGACGAGGTGCGGCTGCGCGGCCTCGGCCTGGTGACGCTCGCGGCGGCGGTGGCGGCGTACTGGCTTCTGGCGTGGCTGCTGGACGAGCCGGTCGACGCGACGGTGACGTGGCTGAACTTCGGCGGCGTGGTCCTCCCGGTGGCGGTGGTGGCGGCGCTCGTGAGCCGCCGGCGGGTGCGGGAGGGGTTGGCGACGGCGCGCCGCCCGCCGCGCATGTCGGTGCACGAGACGCGCGCCGACGCGCGGGAGCGCCACACGCGCCTGGCGGGGATGCTGATCCTGGGGGTGGTGGTGCTCCTCGTGTTCGACCGCGCCACCGACGGCGGGGGCAGGATGGCGGGTCTCGTCGCCGGCCTGTTCCTGGCGTTGGGGGTGGTGGACATGCTGGAGCGGCGCCGCTGGGACCGGGCGGAGCACGTGCGGGGGAGCCGCCTGTACGTGCTGGTGCGTCCCCGCGCCCTGATGTCGCCGTTCGGGGTGACGGAGGTGTACGAGATCGTCCGCTCCGACGACCGGGACCGCCCGGAGGTCGACGTCCCCTACGTCTTCTAGCGGGGGGGCGCGGCGCCGTCGCCGCGGGCGGCGCCCCATGCGGCGACGAGGTCGGCGATGCGGCCGGAGGCGTTGCCGTCGCCGTACAGGTCGGGACGTTCGTCCGGCATGGCGAGGTCGGTCAGGGCGGCCGCGACCCGCTGCGGGTCCATCCCGACAAGGCGGTTCACGCCGGCGTCGACGGTCTCGACCCACTCGGTGGTGTCGCGCAGCGTGACGCACGGCACGCCGTGGAAGCACGCCTCCTTCTGCACGCCGCCGGAGTCGGTGACGACGCCCGCGGCGTCGACGAGCAGGCTGGTGAAGTCGAGGTAGCCGACGGGGGGCGACACGACGAGCGGCGGGTGGGCGGTGAGCCGCGTCCACAGCCCCGCCTGCTCCAGCTTGTGGCGGGTGCGGGGGTGGACGGGGAAGACGACGGGCCGGTCCACCGCCTCCACGACCTGCACGAGGCGTTCGAGGGCCTCCGGCGTGTCGGTGGCGGCGGCCCGGTGCACGGTCATGAGGAGGTACCCGCCGGGGGCGACGCCCAGGGCGGCGCCCGTGTTCCGGGCGCGGGCGGCGGGCGCGAACGCGAGGGCGGCGTCCAGCATCACGTCGCCCACCATGTGGACGCCGCCGGCGATGCCCTCCGCGGCGAGGTTCGCGACGGCCTGCGCCGTGGGGCAGAAGAGCAGGGCGGAGAGGTTGTCGGTGAGGACGCGGTTCTGCTCCTCCGGCATGGTGCGGTCGAAGGACCGCAGGCCCGCCTCGACGTGCCCCAGGGGGATCGCGAGCTTCGACGCGGCGAGGGCCCCGGCGAGGGTCGTGGTGGTGTCGCCGTACACGAGGACGAGGTCGGGGTCCTCGGCGGCGAGGAGCGGCTCGAGCCGCAGGATCATGGTGGCGAGCTGGTGGGCGGGGGACCCCTGGCCGACGCCGAGGTGGTGGTCGGGGGTGGGGATGTCGAGCTCGTCGAAGAACAGGTCGGCCATCTCGGGGTCGTAGTGCTGGCCGGTGTGGACGAGCACCTCGCGGGCGCGGGCGCGCAGCGCCCGGGAGAGGGGGGCGACCTTCACGAACTGCGGCCGGTTCCCGACGATGGAGACGATCTTCACGGGGTGCGGCTCAGATCCCCGTGAACCCGACGCCGGACAGCTGGCGGGTGATGAGCTCGAGCCGGCCGGTGAGGACGAGCACCCCGATGGCGGCGACGATCACCGCCCCCGCCGTGTTCACGACGGTCCAGTGGCGCCGCACCCGGCGGAACGCGCCGAGGGTGCGGGTGAAGAACAGCCCGGCCATGAGGAACGGGATCCCGAGCCCCATCGAGTAGACGAACAGGAGGGTGCCGCCGAGGAGGGGGTCCTGGGTGGGGGCGGCGACGCTCAGGATCGACCCGAGGAACGGCCCGATGCACGGCGTCCACCCGGCGGCGAACACGGCGCCGGCGAGGCCCGCCCCGACGAGGGTGGTGGGCTTGCGGGCCAGCTTGAGGTGCCGGTCGGACTGGAGCCATCCGAGCCGCGGCAGCGCCAGCATCAGCACCGCCATGGTGATGAGCATGACCCCGCCGACGACGTTCAGGGTGTCCTTGTCGCGGGTCAGGGAGTGGCCGAGCAGCGCGGCGCTGACGCCGAACAGGGTGAACACGCAGGCGAAGCCGGCGACGAACGCCGCCGTCGCCGCCGTCACCTCGCGCGTCTTCACCGCGAGGTCGTCGTACGACACCCCGGAGATGTACGACAGGTAGCCCGGGACGAGGGCGAGCACGCACGGGGACGCGAACGAGACGAACCCCGCGGCGAACGCCGTCGCGTAGCTCGCGATGGAGAAGTCGACCACCGACCCGACATG
>JBFLWO010000263.1:0-4097 GCA_040757755.1 Actinomycetota bacterium | reverse complement strand
CGTGGCGGACGTGCGGGCGCGGCGCGTGGCGGGGCTCGTGGTGGGGGCGGCCCGCGGGGCCCGTCACCTGGAGCGCGCCGGGGTGATCCACGGGGCGGGCGCCCGCGAGGTGGTGGCGACGGGGCGGGCGCCGATGCCGCTGCAGGCCGACGGTGAGGCGCTGGGGCGCCACGACCGGATCGTGTTCACCGAGGGGCCGCGGCTCCTGGTGCTGCGGCCGCCGGCGCCCGGCGTTGCGCCGCCCCCGCCGGCCGGGTAGCCTCGCCCGCGTGTGCACGGCTTGCATGACGGGGCTTCTCGCGTCGGGCGACGCCCTGATCACGGGCGGGCTCGTCGCCCTCGGGGCGGGCGCGCGGGTGCGGAAGTCCGTGATGGCGCGTCTCGGCCGGGGCGGCGGGGACGCCGCCGCCACGTCGGCCGCGCCGGACGCCCCGGACGGGACGGACGCGCCGGCCGGCACCGCCGCCGCCTGACCCGCGGGGTCGCGCGGTGACCGGCGGGGCGGGCGGCGACCCCGGTCTTCTGCCGCTGTCGGACCGCGACCCCTCCGTGCCGCTGCGCGACGACCCGGACGTCGCCGCGGCGCTCGGCGAGGCGCTGCGCCGCGCCGGGTACACCGCTCAGGGCGTGGAGAGGCTCGTCGGGGCGGGGCGCGTGGACCGGGAGCCCGCGGAGGTGCCGTACCTGGTGCGGCGGGTCCCGCGGGACGGCGGCGCCGGCACGCTCGCGCGCCTGTTCCTGGTGGGGGTGCCGGTGGAGGCGGCGGAGGCCGCGGCCGCGCTCGGTGAGCCGGTGGTGGCGTCGCTTCGCGCCGCGGGGGTGCTGGTGGACCGGCCGGAGGGGGTGGCGGCGACGGTGGCGGTGACGCCGGTGGACGAGGGGCTCGTCGTGTCGGACTGGGAGCGGGAGGACCGGCTGCCGGTGCACGCCGACCACGTGATGGGGTTGTCGGTGAGCTCCCGCATGCTGGCGCGTCTCGTGCCGCGCGACCCGGTGGACTCCGCCCTCGACGTGGGCACCGGCGGCGGCGTGCAGGCGTTCCTCGCGGCCCGTCACGCCCGCCGGGTGGTGGCGACGGACAGCAACCCGCGGGCGCTCCTCCTCGCGCGCCTCGCCGCCGGGCTGAACGGGGTGGCGGGGGTGGAGTGGCGCCTCGGCGACCTTTTCGCGCCGGTGGCGGGGGAGCGTTTCGACCTGGTGGTGGGGAACCTGCCGTACGTGATCTCGCCGGAGACGACGTACCTGTTCCGCGACGGGGGCCGCGGGCGGGGCCTGTCGGAGGACGTGGTGCGGGCGGCGCCGCGCCACCTCGCCGAGGGCGGTTTGGCGTGCCTGATGATCGGCTGGGTGCACGGGGCGGGGGAGCCGCCGTGGGACGCGGTGCGTCCGTGGGTGCGCGACCTCGGCTGCGACGCCCTGGTGCTGCACCACTCCTCCATGGATCCCCTGGAGCACGCGGCGGGCTGGAACCGCCATCACTGGCGGGATCCGGAGGCGGTGGCGTCGGGCGTGGCCCGGTGGCTTCACCACCTGGAGCGGCTGGGGGCGGAGCGTGTGGCGTGGGGGGCGATGGTGTTGCGCAGGCGGCCGGGCCCCGGGTGGTTCGCCGGTTTCTCCCTGCCGGTGGGGGAGGTCGGCGTGGCGGGGGCGCAGGTGCGGCGGCTCGTGGCGGCGCAGGATCTGCTGGCGGGGGGCGGGGAGGCGCTTCTGGATGCGCGTCTCGCCCCGGCGCCGGATCACCGGGTGTCGCAGTCGGCGCGGTTGCGGGCGGGGGAGGCGGAGGTGGACAGCGTGGTGCTGGCGCTCGACGGCGGCCTGGGGTTCCGCATCGCGCTGGATGAGGTGACGGCGGGTCTCCTCGGCGTCCTGGACGGGCGCCGGACGCTGCGGGAGGCGGCGGCGGAGCTGGCGGCGCAGGCGGGTGGTGACGCGGCGCGGCTGGCGGGGGCGGTGGTGCCGGCGGTGCGGCGGCTGGTGGAGCTGGGCCTCGTGGTGCCGGGGGGCTGAGCCCTCTCTACGTCTCGCTGAGGGTGCCGGTGGCGAGGTCGAGGACGAAGCCGCGGACCTGGTCGCGGTGGGGGATGCGGTGGTCGGCGCGGATGCGGGCGACGGCGTCGGCGACGGTGTCGGCGGGGTCCTGGCCGGGGGCGAGTTGGCCGAGGGCGACGCAGTCGGTGTGGTGGATCACCATGACTTCGCGCGTGCCGCCTTTGCCTTGGCTGATGGCGATGGCGTCGAGAACGGCGGGTGTGGGGAGCGCGCCGGCGGTGCGGACGAGGTGGGCTTCGCCGTAGCGGAGGCCGAGGAGCTCGAAGAGGCGGATGCGCGCGTCCATGCAGGTGACGACGCACACGCCGAGGCTTGGCGGCGCGGGCAGCGCGATCGGCGTGGGCGCCCGCTGCGCGGCGCGCGCGACGAGCGCGTCGACGGCGCCGCCCCCGTGGCCGGCGGCCCCCGTCACGGCCGCACCGCCGCCCCGGAGCCAGTCGCATAACGTCGCACTCACGAATCATTCTGCCGACGTCCGCCGCGAAATACCAGACCAGAGATTCATGCATTGCCGCCCAACAGTCGCGGCGGACGAGTCTCCTCCGGCTCCACGGAGAGCGGCGTGAAGGAGCCCGCGCGTCGCGATTCAGCGATGCGCGGGCGTCACCACGTGTGCGCGGGTGACGAAGAGACCGCGGCCGAGACACCCGATTCCCGCCGGGAGATCGCGAGGAACGCCGGGATGAAGGGCGGTGCGGAGGAGATCTCCCGGCGAGCGATGCGCGGGCGTCACCACGTGTGCGCGGGTGACGAAGAGCCGGAGCCCGGCAGGCGAGTCACGCCGGGAGGTCGCGAGGAACGCCGGGATGAAGGGCGGTGCGGAGGAGATCTCCCGGCGAGCCTCAGTCCTCCATGCCTTCGAGGACGTCGCGGGGTCCGAGGGCGACGGCGAGGTCTCCGGCTTGGAGGAGGGTGTCGGGGGCGGGGGAGGGGATGAGCCGCCCTTCGGGTTTCTTGAGGGCGACGATGACGGTGCCGGGGTGGCCGTTGACGGCGTCGCCGACGGTACGTCCGTCGAGGGGGGATCCGGGGTGGATCATGATCTCGTCGAGGCGGAGGTCGGGGGCGACGGTGACCATGTCGACGAAGTCGACGACGGAGGGGCGGAGGGAGAGGAGGGCCATGCGGCTGCCGCTGAGGGCGTAGGGGGAGACGACGCGGTCGGCGCCGGCGCGTTGGAGGCGGTCGACGGTTTCGGGGCGGGCGGCGCGGGCGACGATGGTGAGGCCGGGGTTGAGGGAGCGTGCGGTGAGGGCGATGAAGACGTTGGTGGTGTCGGAGTCGACGGCGCAGACGAGGCCGCGGGCGCGGTCGATGCCGACGTGGCGGAGGATCTCTTCGTCGGTGGGGTCGGCGATGAGGTAGGGGACGCCTTTCTCTTCGAGGAGGGGGGCGAGGCGTTCGTCGGTGTCGATGACGACGAAGGGGACGCCGACGCGTTGGAACTCGGAGACGGCGGCGCGGCCGACGCGGCCGTAGGCGCAGATGATGTAGTGGTCGTCGAGGGACCGGATCCTTTTCTGCACGCGGCGGCTCCTGAGTAGGACTCCGAGTTCCCCCCGGGCGAGGGTCTCGGCGAAGATGGCGATGCCGGCGAAGACGGCGCTGACGCCGATGAGGAGGAGGCTGATGGTGAAGAGCTGGCCGCCGGTGCCGAGGGGGCGGACCTCGCGGTAGCCGACGGTGGTGAGGGTGATGGCGGTTTGGTAGAGGGCTTCGACGAACGTGTAGTCGATGAGCATGTAGCCGGCGACGCCGTAGACGACGGCGATGGCGAGGAGCACCACCGGGATGCGGAAGCGCGCGAGCACGCTCGATGTGATGAGGCGTCCGTCGTCCACGCCGGCATTCTCTCCGTGTTGTCGGACTACGGGTGGGTGTGGCCGCCGGTGAGGCCGCCGCGGGTGGTGAGGCGGTGGGCGCCGCAGCGGGCGGCGAGGTGGATGGCGTCGTCGAGGGGGAGGCGGCGGGCGAGTGCGACGGTGAGGCCGGCGGCGAAGCTGTCGCCGCAGCCGTAGCTGTCGACGGCGGGGCCGGGGGGTGGTGCG
>JBFLWO010000262.1:0-4112 GCA_040757755.1 Actinomycetota bacterium | reverse complement strand
GGCGGCGCGCCGCGGGGGCGGCGCCGCCGATCGTCACCTGCCGGCCCGTCCGGGCCGTCGCGCGGCCCACGGGCGGGGAGCCGCTACGCCGCCGCGGTCACCGCGCCGCGCGCCTCGCGGGCGCGGGCGGCGAGGGCGGCGAAGGCCGCGGGCTCGTTGACGGCGAGGTCCGCGAGGATCTTGCGGTCCAGCTCCACCCCGGCGAGCGTGAGGCCGTGGATCAGCTCCCCGTAGGTCATGCCGTTCTCGCGGGCGGCCGCGTTGATGCGGACGATCCACAGGCGGCGGAAGTCGCGCTTGCGGGCGCGCCGGTCGCGGTACGCGTACCGGCCGGAGCGCATGACCTGCTCCTTCGCGCGCTTGTACGAGGAGTGCTTGGTGCCCCAGTACCCCTTCGCCAGGCCGAGGACCTTGCGGCGCTTCTTGCGCGCCGCCACCGAGCGCTTGACGCGTGCCATGTGCCTACCTCTTCCCGAGCAGACGGAGGACGGTGCCGTGCATGTCCGGGCTCAGCGCGTCGGGGGACGACGCGTTCCTCTTGCGCTTCGGCGACATGTTCTCGAGGTTGTGCCGCTTGCCGCTGTGCACGTACATGATCTTGCCGCCACGCGTCACGCGGAAGCGCTTCGAGGCGGACTTGTTGGTCTTCATCTTGGGCATGTCAGTCCGTGGTCGTGCTCGTGGTCTCGGCGGGTGCGCCGCTGTCGCCGTCGGAGGAGGCGGGGCCGTCCTCGTCCTTCTTCTTGCCGCCCGGCGTCGCGACCTTCGCCTTCAGCGGCGCCAGCATCATCGTCATGTTCCGTCCGTCGAGGTTCGGCCTGGCCTCCACGACGGCGAGCTCGGCGACGTCCTCGGCGAGCCGGTTGAGGATCGCCTCACCGCGCTCGGGGTGGATGAGCTCCCGGCCGCGGAACATGATCGTGATCTTGACCTTGTCCTGGTGGCGCAGGAAGCGCTCGACGTGGCCCTTCTTGGTCTCGTAGTCGTGCGGGTCGATCTTCGGCCGGAACTTGATCTCCTTGATGACGATCGTGCTCTGGTGCTTGCGGGCCTGCTTGGCCTTCTGCTCCTGCTCGTACCGCCATTTGCTGTAGTCCATGATGCGACACACCGGCGGCTTGGCGTCGGGTGCCACCTCGACCAGGTCGAGGTTCGCCCGCGCGGCGCGCTCCTGGGCGTCCGCGACGCGGACGATGCCCAGGTTGTCGCCTTTCTCGTCGATGAGGCGGACGGACTCGACGCGAATGGCGTCGTTGATCCGCGTCATCTGGCCCGCGGGGGGCCTGTTGTCGAGGACGCGCCTAGGTGGCACGCGTGATGACCGACGCCGTCAGCGGCGCCCTCCTGACTCGGAGCCGCTGGCGCGTGATGTGGACGATGTCAGCGCGTGAATGCTCATGGACGAATACCCGCCGTGCGGGTCGAGCGAGGATAGCAGCGTGCCCGGTCCCGCGGAAGCGGCGCGCCGGGGTTCGCCGCACGGTCACGCGGGCCGCCGGGCGCGCACGAGGGTGTCGATCGCGGGGCGGGGCGCGCCGTCCACGGGGCGCAGCACCCGTTCGGCCCGCTCGACGTCGAGCTCCCCCAGGTGGCCGGCGACGCCCTGCGGGGTGGTGAGGACCTCCGGGCTGCGCGGGCCGCCGTGCCCCTCGGTCAGGTTCAGGAGGTCGTGGGTGACGACCAGCAGCGTGCCGCCGGGGGCGACGGCCGCCGCGGCGCGCCCCAGCACCGCGGCGAGCTCCTGCTCGGGGATCTGGAGGTACGCGATCGCCACCAGGTCGAAGGCGCGCGCGGGGGGCACGTACCCGCGCAGGTCCGATTCGACCCATTCCACGTCGACGCCGCGTGCGTCGGCGAGCTGCCGCGCCTTGGCGAGGGCGACGGGCGAGAAGTCCACGCCGGTGACCTCCCACCCCTGCGCGGCGAGCCACACGGCGTTGCGTCCCTCGCCGCAGGCGAGGTCGAGGGCCCGGCCGGCCGGGAGCCCCGCCACCTCCTGCACGAGGAAGCGGTTGGGCTCCGCGGTCCACAGGAGGCCGGTGTCGGCGTAGCGGGCGTCCCAGTCGGCGCGGTCCGTCGCCGCCTCCTACATGAAGACGGACGTGACCCGGTCGGGGCGGATGCGCATCATGACGCGCACCTCCCCGTCGGCCCGGTACGGGTAGGTCTCGGCGCCGAGGTACTTCCCGGCGAGCTTGTCGATGTGGGCGTCCGCCCCGTCGTTGGTCACCTCGACGACGGTGCCGCGCACCCCGACCCAGTTGAACGGGTTGTCCATCCTGGTGATGCTGATCGCCACCTTGGGGTTGCGCCGCACGTTGCGGGCCTTCGCCCTGCCCTCGGCGGTGTTGATGAGGATGTCGTCGCCGTCGACGTCGATCCACACGACGGACGCCTGCGGAGAGCCGTCGGAGTTCATGGTGGTGAGGTGGGCGTAGTTCGCCTCGGCGAGGACCGCCTTCTCCTGGTCGGACAGCGTGGCCATGCGTGTCGTCCTCCTGGGTCGCGTCGTGTCGCCAAGATAGTGGACGAAGGTCCGGATGGCGGCGTGGTCGGGCGGGGTGCGTCCCCGCCCGTCGCCGGCGCCCCGGCATCCCCCGTCGGGGTGACGATCGCCGCGGCCGGGGCTATCGTGCGGTCGCATGGCAGGGCCATCGTCCGCCCTCGTGCCGGTGTGGGCCGCCGCCACGGCCGTCGCGACGTCGGGCGGCAGCGCGGAGAGCCTGCGGTGGGTGGGGGTGGCGTTCCTGGGGGCGTCGGCGCTGTGCTTCGCGGGGTTCGCGGTGTCGTCGCTGACGGCGCCGGGAACGGGCGCGGCGGCGTGGCGACTGACCCTCGCGATCCTCGCGGGCGTGTTCCTGCTTGTGGGCGTGGTCCTGGGGACGGTGGGGTTCCTGGTGGCCTGAGCGCCGGCCGGGGCGGCGCCGTCCGGGCGGGGGGATTAGGCTGGGCGCATGTCGGACGAGAGCCCCTCCCCCACCCCGCAGGATCCGCCGGACTGCCACCGGTGCGGCGCGCGGACGTTCGCGACGACCCGGACGATGCGCACGCACGACATCTCCAGTGGCCGCGCGGTCCCGAAGGACACCGTGTACCCCGTGTGGCGCTGCCTGCGCTGCGGGGCGGAGTCGCCCCGCACCTGAGCGTCACGCCGGGAGGGTGACGGCGCCGTCCGCGCCGAGCGGCCAGTGGGGGTTGACGGCGATCTCCCAGGGGTGGCCGTCGGGGTCGACGAACACGCCGGAGTAGCCGCCCCAGAAGGTGGGTCCCGGGGCGCGTGCGATGGTGGCGCCGGCGTCGCGGGCGCGGGCGAGGAGGTCGTCGACGTCCCGTTCGGTGGGGAGGTTGTGGGCGAGGGTGACGCCGCCCCACCCACCGGGGTCGTCGACGCCGCTGTCGAGCGCCAGGTCGTCGCGGCCCCACAGGGCGACCACGAGCGGGCCGGCCTGGAAGAAGACGGCGTCGGCGCGGGGCGGGCTGGGGGACGTCCAGCCGAGGGCCTCGTAGAACGCCCGGGCGCGGGCGACGTCCGCGACGCCGAGGGTGATGACGCTGAGCCGCTGGTCCACGCCGCCCCCTTTCCGGGCCGACTGTAGCGTCATCCCGCCGGCCGGTCCGCGGTGCGCGGCGCGGGATGGGGGATGATCCCGGGTGATGTCGGGGCGCGACGTGGAGGACCGGATCGACGGGGTGTTCGCCGGGGGCCCGGAGGGGTTCACGGCGGCGCGCGACGCGCTGGTGCGGGAGCTGCGGGCGGCGGGGGACCGGGAGGCGGCGGCGCGGGTGGCGGCGCTGCGGCGGCCGACGCGCCGGGCGGCGGAGCTGAACGTGCTGGCGCGGGAACGGCCGCGGGAGGTGGCGGCGGTGGTCGCGGCGGCGGAGGCGCTGGCGGTGGCGCAGGGGCGGCTGGTGGACGGGTCGGGGTCGGCGGATGAGCTGCGGGAGGCGGCGGAGGCGGAGGCCCGGGCGGTGGCGGCGGTGAGTGACGACGAGGCCGTGCGGGCGGCGGTGCGGCTGGCGGCGCGGTCCCCGGTGGACCGGGCGGGTCTCGTGCGGGGCCGGTTGATGCGCGACCCGGCGCCGGATCCCGACGCGGGCCTTTTCGCCGGCGG
>JBFLWO010000261.1:0-4131 GCA_040757755.1 Actinomycetota bacterium | reverse complement strand
CCGCGAGCTCCCGTACCCGGCCGCGCCGCCGCGCACCGAGCCCGCGGAGACCACGGTGATGCCGGCGTCCGACGACGGGGGGGACGCCGCGTAGCGTCCCCGGCCCCGCTCGTCGGTGTGGTCGCCGCGGGCCACCCCCTCACCGCCCATGCCGGAGCGGAGGCCCTCGCCCGTGGCGGCAACGCGGTCGACGCCGCCGTCGCCGCGGCGTTCGCGGCGGCGGTCGCCGAAACCCCCCTCACCGGGCCGGGCGCCGGGGGGTTCCTGCTCGTCCGCGCGCCGGACGGGGAGGCCACCCTCTACGACTTCTTCGTCGCCGCGCCCGGGCTCGGGCCGGACGGGCGGGCCCTCGACCCGAGGGAGCTTTCGAGCTTCACGGTGCCGTTCGGCGGCGCCGACCAGGTGTTCCACATCGGGCCGGCGTCCGTCGCGGTGCCTGGCCTGGTGCCGGGGGTGTGCCGCGCCGTCGCCCGCCACGGCCGGCTGCCCCTGCCCGACCTGGTGGCGCCCGCGGCGCGCATCGCCCGCGACGGCGTGCGGGTCACCCAGGTCTCCGCCTACCTCCACAAGATCCTGGAGGACATGCTCGGGTCGACGCCCGCGTGCGCCGCGATGTACCAGCCGCTCGGGCGGGCGGCGCGCCCCGGCGAGGTGCTGCGCTTCCCGGACCTGGCCGACACGCTGGAGGAGATCGGGCGGCGCGGCGAGTCCGCTCTGCGTGACGGGCCGCTCGCCGACGCCCTCCTCGACTGCATGGAACGCGACGGGGGGCTCGTCACCCGGGAGGATCTGGAGGCGTACGAGGTGGCGGACCGCACGCCGCTTCGCGTCGGCTACCGGGACACCACGATCCTCACGAACCCGCCGCCGTCCTCCGGGGGCATCCTCATCGCCGCGGCCCTCTCTGCGCTGCAGGCCGCCCCCCGGCCCGGCAGCGACACCGACCTGTACCGGGCGTGCGCCGCGGCGGGCGCCCAGGCGAACCTGCTGCGGTCCTCCCCCCTCATGGAGCAGATGCACGACGAGGGCTTCATCGAGCGGTTCTGGGCGCAGCTCGCCGCCGGCATGTCCCGCAAACCGGTCGGCTCCACCACCCACGTCAGCGCGATCGACGCGGATGGCGGCATGGCGAGCCTGTCGTCCTCCTGCGGGTCGGGGTCCGGGGTGGTCGTGCCCGGCACCGGGATCCTCCTGAACAACATGATGGGGGAGGAGGACCTGAACCCCGGCGGGTTCGGCCGCATCCACCCCGGCACGCGGATGACGTCGATGATGGCCCCGACGATGGTGCTGCGCGGCGACGCCCCCGTCGTCGCCCTGGGCTCGGCGGGCTCGAACCGGCTGCGGTCCGCGATACTCCAGGTGGTGACCGCCATCGTCGACCTCGGCCTCGACATCCCCGCCGCCGTCGCGCGACCCCGCATCCACCCGGAGGCCGGGGCCCTCGACGTGGAGGGCGGGGTGCCGGAGGAGGCCGTCGCCGCGCTCGTCGCGGACGGCTACGCGCCGCGCCGGTGGGACGCCTTGAACCTGTTCTTCGGCGGGGTGTCCGCCGTCGGAGCCGGCGGCAGCGGGCTGCGGGCGGCCGGCGACCCGCGGCGCGGCGGCGGAGCCGCCGGCGTGACCCGCGACGGGGAGGTCGTGGCCCTGTGAGTGACACGGCGGAGCGTGTGACGGTCGAGGCGGGCGGCGCCTCCTACATCCTGGAGCCGCAGGCGGTGCGGACCTCCCTCACCGACTCGACGCACATGCTGTGGGGCTTCGAGGTCTACGTGCGGCGCGGCGACGACCTCGTCGGCGTGAAGACGTGCTTCGTCGGGCGGGTCAGCGTCCAGGCCGCCGACCCGGCGTCCCTCGACGGCCCCATCGACGGCCTCGTGCCCGTGCTGCACCGCCTCGCCCTCGCGAAGGTCCGCGAGCGGCTGGAGGCGGGGGAGCCGGGCGACGAGATCGTCTTCGCGTAGCCGGCGTCCTCGGCGCTCCCGGAGCGTGACGACCCGGCCTCATGGAGGTGAACGATGACTCGGCGTGCGCTCGCCGGCCCTCGCAAGCCCCAGGTCGCGTCTCCACCGTTCGCCCGCGTGGGTTGGGGCAGCCCTGGGGGGCGAACACCGGCGGCCTACAGCAGCGCCCTGGAATCGGCGACGCGAGCAAGGATTTGCCCGAACGTCGGCCAGTTGCCACGGGTTCGTACGGGCATCAGCTCGGACGCTTCGGCGTAGCGCGCCTCGAGCCACGAGCGAAGCTCCGAGCTGCTCTTCGGCGAGAACGCCGGGCTGTCAGCGTAGCCGCCCGCTGGCCGTTCCGTGAAGCCGCCGAAGTGCTGCGCCGAGATGTCCTCCACTTCCGACAGGATCCGAGCGAACTGGCCTCGGTCCTCCAGCACCGTCCTCGTCGCCGCGTGGTCGAGCAGTCGGTAGATGTCGTAGTAGTGGCGTCCGCATCGCGTGTCGCTGACGCCCTGCCTGTGGTTCGTGCCGACGTGATGCAGCAACGAGAGCTTCTCGAGCAATGTGCGCGCGGGCTTGAGCGCCTTCAGGCTGAAGGTCCGCGTGTCGTCGTAGGTCTCCGGAGCGATCTCCAGAGGCTCACACAGCATCGGCGCGATCGGGACCATCTCGCCAGGCCAGTCGCCGCCGGCGAAGCCGGTCTCAAGCAGGACGCCGCGGTCCTCCATTGGCACGACCGTGCTGCCGCGGACGGTTCGGGGATACACGAACACATCGGCTCGGTGAGCCATCCTCCCGCGCCCGGGAGCGCGACCTTGTCGCCAGTCGAGGTCGAGATCGGCGGCGACGCTTTCGGTCATGGCGAGCAGCAGCGTCTCGCGCGTTCGTGCGGAGTCCTCTTTGGCGGGCGAGACGAGGATGTCGACGTCCTCCGAGAAGCGCTCTATGAGGCCGTAGCCCTTGGACAGGCTGGTGCCGCCCTTGAAGACGAACCAACCCGGGTACCTGGTGCTGAGCGCTCGCAGGACCTGGGTGACCCAGTAGTCCTTCTCGACGAACAGCGGTGCCAGGCCGAGCGCCTGCGCGGCCGCGTCGATCGCTCCCTCGAATTCGGCGGGGTCGTCGCGCAGGCGGGTCATGCCGCGCCCTGGAGCACGCGTAGGGCCTTGGCGCGCGTGCGGGGGTCGCGGGCCGGCGGGATCGCGTTCGCTTCGTCGGCGTGCCCTGCGTGCACGAGGACTGCACGCAGTCGTTCACGCACGGCGGCCGGCTCGGTCGCGCTCGCCTGCACGAGACGCGGGATGCGCACGTCGTTGCGAGCGACGATCTCGCTGAAGCGCGCGAGCGCGGTGCCGGGGTCGGCTTCGACGTAGCGATCCCAGCCTTCCAGCGCTTCGAGCAGCGTGACCTCAAGCCCGGTGAGCCGGGCTCGACGGCGCCCGCTGCGCGCGGCGCGCGAAGCGACGCGAACTCGGTCAAGGCCCTGCGGGGCCCTGTGCGTGACAGCCAGCGATGCGACCGCAGGAACCTGCGTGGACAGTCCCAGCAGGTTCGTGGCGTTCCAGCCCGTCGCGCCGACCGCCTCTTCGTGGCCGACGGCCTTCAGCAGTGCCTGGCCCGCGTCCACGCCGATCATCCCGAAGCTGGTCCTGCGTCCGCGCCAGTACATGCCGCGCCGCACGCGATGCAGCTCGCCTCTTTCGACGAGCCGGCGCAGCTCGCTGTTGACCGCCTTCGGCGAGCCGTCGAAGTCCTCGATCCGCCAGAGCTGGTCATGGGACCCTAGAACGCGCTGACGGACCTGCCGCGCGACGCTCGTGCTGGTGGCCACGGCTGCCATCGGAGTGAGTGTAACACGATACGAGAAAGCGTCAAAAGGCTCGCCCGGGGCCCCGATTCTGAAGGCACATGGGCAGCGCGCGTTGCGATCCGGCGCGCACCTCACGGTGGCTCGACCGCTGCGCCGGCCCGGACGCACCGCCGCGCACCACGGGACTCGAAAGCCGCTGCTCGGCGACCAGCCCGAGCCGCGCGGCGGACCTCCGAGTCGAGACCCTAGTGGTCTGACAGCGAAGTAGGGTGAGGGTTCCGGCGAGCGAGACCGAGCGGGGCCAGGACGCAGCGTCCCCCCGATATCGGGAATATCGGGGGGACCGAGGACACCGCCCCGCGACGCGTCGCA
>JBFLWO010000260.1:0-4141 GCA_040757755.1 Actinomycetota bacterium | reverse complement strand
GGCCTCGGCGGGCGCGGCCTCGGCGGGCGCGGCCTCGGCCTTTGCCGGCGCCCCGTCGCCGATCGCCGCGATGGGCTGGCCCACCGGCCGGGACTCGCCCTCCGCCGCCACGATCGTGAGGCGCCCCGACTCCGGCGCCTCCACCGTCATGTTCGCCTTGTCCGTCTCGATCTCGACGAGCGGCTCGCCCTTCGTCACCTCGTCGCCGTCCGCCTTGAACCACTGGAGGACCGTGCCCTCCTCCATCGTGTCGCTCAGCTTCGGCATCAGGAAGTCGGCCACGCTCAGGCCCCCTTCCCCGTCACGGCGCGCACCGCGGCGGCCACGTCACGCGGCTGCGGCAGCGCCGACTGCTCGAGGTTCTTCGCGTACGGCATCGGCACGTCCGCCGCGCTGACCCGCCCGATCGGGGCGTCGAGGAAGTCGAAGCACTCCTCGTAGATCCGCGCCGCCAGGTTCGCCCCCAGGCCGCACTCGGGCCAGCCCTCCTCCACGATCACCGCCCGCCCCGTGCGCCGCACGCTGGTGGCGAGCGTCTCCATGTCGAGGGGACGCAGCGACCGCGGGTCGATCACCTCGCACTCGATCCCCTGCCCCGCCAGCTCCTCCGCCGCGGAGAGCGCAACCCACACCATCCGCGACACGGCGACGACCGTGCAGTCGCCCCCCTCCCGGCGCACCGCGGCGCGCCCCAGCGGCACCAGGTCGTCCGGGCCGCCGACCGGGCCCTTCTTCGCGTACAGGCCCTCGCTCTCCAACACCACGACCGGGTCGTCGTCGCGGATCGCGGTCTTGAGAAGCCCCTTCGCGTCGTACGGCGTGGCCGGCGCGCACACCTTCAGGCCCGGGATGTGCGTGAACCACGCCTCCAGGGAGTGGCTGTGCTGGGAGGCGAGCTGGTGGCCGGCGCCCCCCGGCATGCGCAGCACGAGCGGCACCGACACCTGGCCGCCGAACATGTAGTGGATCTTCGCGGCGTTGTTGACGATCTGATCCGCGGCGACGATCGCGAAGTTCACGGTCATGAGCTCCACCACGGGCCGCAGGCCCGCCATCGCCGCCCCCACCCCAAGGCCCACGAACCCGGCCTCGCTGATCGGGGTGTCGATGACCCGGGACTCGCCGAACTCCCGCAGCAGCCCGCGCGTGACCTTGAACGCGCCCTCGTACTGGCCCACGTCCTCGCCCATGATGAACACGGCGGGGTCGCGCTCCATCTCCTCGCGCAGCGCCTGGGTGAGCGCCTCGCGGTACGAGACCGTCGTGCGGGCGGGGGCGGCCTCGGTGCTCACGACGGCATCCGCGCGTCCCCCCGCGCATCGTCGCTCCACGGCGTGGCGTACACGTGGCGGGCGAGCTCCTCCTCGGGCACCGGCGGGCTGGCCTCCGCGAACGCCACCGCCTCCTCCACGGCGCGCTCCGCGCCGGCGACGACCTCGGCGACGTCCTCCCGCGTCAGCACGCCCTCGCCGAGCAGGATCCGCTCGAACGTGAGGAGGGGGTCGCGTGCCTGCCAGCGCTGCTTCTCGTCGGCGTCGCGCACCGTGTCCGGGTCGCTCATCGAGTGGCCGCGGTAGCGGTACGCCACCGCCTCGATCATCGACGGCTGCCGCTCCTCGCGCGCCAGGCGCGCCGCCTCGGACACCGCGTCGTACACGGCGAGCACGTCCATGCCGTTCACCTGCACCGTGGGCATGCCGTACGCCTCGGCGCGCTTGAACAGGTCGGGCTCGGCGGAGTGGCGCTCCAGCGCCGTGCCCATCCCGTACTGGTTGTTCAGGCAGAAGAACACGACGGGCAGGCGCCACAGCTCGGCCATGTTCATCGACTCGGCGACGACCCCCTGGTTGATCGCGCCGTCGCCGAACATCGTGAGGGAGACGCGGTCCTCGTCGCGGTACGCGCTGGCGAAGGCGAGGCCCACCCCCAGCGGGATGGACCCGCCGACGATGCCGTACCCCCCGTAGAAGTGGCGCGCCGCGTCCATCAGGTGCATCGAGCCGCCGCGCCCGCCGCAGATCCCGCCCTGCCGGCCGAACAGCTCCGCCATCACCGCGCCCGGGTCGCTGCCGCGGGCCAGGGCCTGGCCGTGCTCCCGGTACGTCGACGTGACCGGGTCGTCGTCGCGCAGCGCGGCGATCGTGCCGACCACCGCCGCCTCCTCCCCGATCGCGAGGTGGAGGAACCCGCCGATGTGGCCCTTCATGTACTCCTCGGCGGCGCGCTCCTCGAACCGCCGGATGAGCCACATCGCCTGGAACATGCGGCGCATGAGGTCGGCGTCGGGCAAGGCCGGCGGCGCGGACCCGGCGCGACGGCGGTCACCGGCGGCGGGCTCGGGGCGGGGCTCGGGCGTGCGCGTCGTCTTCGCCATCGATCGAGACCATTGTGGCACCACATCCCACGGAGGACAGCGGGACCCGGCACCCGCCGCGCCTCCCCCGCGCTACGGGGCGCCCGGCGGCACCTCCAGATGCAGCTCCACGAGCGTCACGTCCCGCCACGCCCCTCCCTGCTGGGCGTGGCCGCGGTGCGTGCCGACGACGGTGAAGCCGGCGCCGCGCGCCAGGGCGAGGCCGGCCGCGTTCTCGGGGAAGATCATGCCCACCAGCTTCCAGTAGCCGAGCCGCGGCGCCAGGTCGACCAGGTGCGCCATCAGGCTGCGGCCCACCCCGCCGCCGCGGGCCCGGCCCGCGACGTACGCGGTGTACTCCGCCACCCCGTCGTACCACGGGCGGTGGGAGAAGGGGGCGAGCGCGCCCCAGCCCACCACCTCGCCGGCGCGCGCGGCGACCACCACCGGCGCGCGGGGACCGCGCGCGGCGAGCCACCCGCGCCGCTCGTCGGCGGTGTGGGGACCGGTGGCGAAGGTCGCGGAGCCCCCCGCGATGCCCTCGTCGTAGATCGCCGCGATGGCCCCCGCGTCGGCCGGCTCCGCGGGCCGGATCACGACGGGGTCTGACACGCCGCCGATTCTATTCGCGGCCGCGCGGGGCGACCGTCCCTCACGCCGGACCGACGTCACCCGCTGCGCCCCACGTCCGCCGGCCGGTCCTCCAACGTGACCCGCACCGTCCTCTCCTTCCCGTCGCGCAGCAGCGTGAGCGTGAGCCGCTCGCCCACCGCCCGGCTCGAGATGGCGGCGGTCACGTCGTCCATGCCCCGCGCCGCGCGGCCGTCGATCGCGACGATCAGGTCCCCGCCGCGCGGCACCGCCGCATCGGCCGGGCGGCCCGGTCGCATCCCCGCCTCCCGCGCCGGGCCGCGCGGGTCGACGCCGACGACGACCACCCCGGTGCGCCCCCGCGCGCCGAGGGCGGCCGCGGCCTCGGGGGTGAGGCTGCGGCCCGTGATGCCGATCCAGGCGTGCTGCGCGCGCCCCGTCGCGACGATCGACCGCGCCACGGGGCGGATCGTGTCGACCGGCACGGCGAAGCCCACCCCGTCGCTGCCCCCGCCGCGGCTGTAGATCTGGGAGTTGATCCCCACCACGCGCCCCCGCATGTCCAGCAGCGGCCCGCCGGAGTTGCCCTGGTTGATCGCCGCGTCCGTCTGGATCGCGTTGGGGATGCCGATGCTGTTGCCGCTGGGCGCCTCGATCTTGCGTCCCAGCGCCGACACCACCCCGGTCGTCACGGTGCGCGCGAAGCCGAACGGGTTGCCGATCGCCACCACCGGCTCGCCGACCGACAGCCCCCCGCTGCGGCCCAGGGGGAGCGGCCGGGTGCCGGACGGCACCTCGGCGATGCGGAGCACCGCCAGGTCGATGTCCGGGTCGCTGCCCACGACCTCGGCGGTGGAGGTGCTGAGGTCCTGGAACTCGACCTCGACGGTCTCGGCATCCGCCACGACGTGCGCGTTCGTCAGCGCGGTGCCCTGCCCGTCGATCAGGAAGCCCGTGCCGGACTGGGCGGCGGTGTCGGTCACCACCTCCACCTGCACGACGGCGGGGGAGGCCGTCCGCACGATCTCCTGCACCGACCCCGCGGCCGCCGGCGCGGCGCCCCCCGCGGCGGGCGGCGCCGGCGGGGCCCCCGTCGCGTCGAGGGCCTGCGGCACGGCCACGGTCCGCGTCCCGTCCCCGCCGAGGTCGCCGGTGAGGGAGGCGACGCCGAGCGCGACGAGCGCCCCCACCGCCGCG
>JBFLWO010000259.1:0-4143 GCA_040757755.1 Actinomycetota bacterium | reverse complement strand
GTCACCGCTGGAAGTCGTAGAGGGCGCCGAGCCCCAGGATCCCCGTCAGCTCGTCCAGGGCGGCCCGCCCCTCCGAGAGGAGCGACGGGTCCCCCAGGTCGGCGGGGGCGAGGCGGTCACGGTAGTGGCGGTCCACCCACGCCGCGAGCCGGTCGAGCAGGGCGTCGTCGCACACCACGCCCGGCGCCATCGCCGCCGCCTCCTCCCCGGTCAGCACGCACCGCAGCCGCAGGCACGCCGGGCCGCCGCCGTTGCGCATGCTCTGGCGGGTGTCGACGACGTGCACCTCCGCGACGGGGGAGGAGGGGTCCTCCACAAGCGCCTCCAGGAACCCCGCGACCGCCCGCACCTCCCGGCACTCCGCGGGCGCCACGAGCGCCATCCGCCCGTCCGGCAGCGTCACGAGCTGGCTGTTGAACAGGTACGACGCCACCGCCTCCTGCAGGGTCACCGCCTCCCGCGGCACCGCCACGACCACCAGGTCTCGCCCCGCGACGCGGCGGAACGCGTCGCGCAGCCGCGCCACCAGCGCCCGCCCGTCCGCGAACGCCTGCTCGTGGTGGAGCAGGACGTGCTCGTTGCCCACGCACACCACGTCGTTGTGGAACGCCCCCGCGTCGATCGCCTCCGGTGCCTGCCGGGCGTGGATCACCCGCCCGTCCGGCAGCCCGCTCAGCCGGGCCACCGCCCGGGACGCCTCCAGGGCCTGGCGGGCGGGGAACCGCCGCGGCCCGCCGTCCTCGCCGCGGCGGCCGTGCACGAACAGGTGAAGGCCCCCGCCGGCGTGGGACGCCGCGAGGCGCGTGTGGTTCGCGGCCCCCTCGTCGCCCAGGGCGCCGGTCGCGGGAAGCGGGTCGTGATGCGCGAAACGCGTCTCGTCGGGGAACACGGCACGGAGCGCCCGGGCCGTCGCCGGCGCCTCGAGGGAGCGGTGCAGCGTCGACACCAGGTTCGCCGGGGTGATGTGCACCCGGCCGTCGGCGGTGTCGGCACTCGGAACCACCGTCGCGGCGTTCGCCGCCCACATCGCCGACGCCGACGAGCAGGCGGCGAGGAGCCGCGGCTCCCGCTGCGCCGCCGCCTCCACGACCTGGGCGTCCGTCCCCGTGAACCCCAGGCGGCGGAGCGCCCGCACGTTCGGCCGCTCCTGCGGCGGCAGCACCGCCTGCCGCACCCCCAGGGACATGAGGAGCCGCATCTTCGCGATGCCCTGCAGCGCCGCCTCCCGCGGGTGCGACACCTCCCCGCCGTGCGCGGTCGACGCGACGTTCCCGCGGCTCAACCCCGCGTAGTTGTGGGTGGGGCCGACGATCCCGTCCAGGTTCAGCTCGTGCACCGCCGTCACGGCGGCGGCGCCAGGCCCGGCGGCAGCGCGTCGGGGATCGCCACGGCGGGGCGCTCCATCGACGCCACCGGGTACGCGCAGTAGTCGGCGGCGAAGTACGCGCTCGGGTGGTGGTTGCCGGACAGCCCGACCCCGCCGAACGGCGCCCGGCTCGACGCCCCGGTGAGCTGCTGGTTCCAGTTCACCACCCCGGCGCGCACCTCCTCGCGGAACCGCCGGTACAGGCCCGGGTCGTCGGACAGGAGCCCGGCGGCGAGGCCGAACCTGGTGGCGTTCGCCTCGGCGATCGCCGCGTCCACGTCCGGCACCCGGATCACCTGCAGAAGGGGTCCGAAGAGCTCCTCGTCGGCCCGGTCCGCGACGGCGGTGACGTCGACGAGGCCGGGGGAGAGAAGGCCGGTGCCGGCCGCGAGGCTCCGCATCTCGACGAGGCACCGCCCGCCGCGCGCCACCAGGTCCGCCTGCGCCCGCAGGAGCCCCTCCGCCGCCGCCGCGGTGATGACCGGGCCCATGAACGGCTCCGGCGCGTCGCCCGGGCACCCCACCGTGATCCCGCCGATCGCCGCGACCAGCGCGTCGAGGAACGCGTCCCCGCCGGCGCCGCCGGTCACAATGAGCCGCCGGGCGCAGCTGCACCGCTGCCCTGCCGTGAGGTACGCGGACTGCACCGTCACGTACGCGGCGGCGCGGACGTCGGCCACGTCGTGCACCACCAGGGGGTTGTTGCCCCCCATCTCCAGGGCGAGGATCCGGTCGGGGCGCCCCGCGAGCATCCGGTGGATCGCGACGCCGGTGCGGGCGCTCCCGGTGAGGAACAGCCCGTCGACCCCGTCGTGGCGGGTCACGGCCTCGCCCGTCTCCCGCGCCCCCTGCACGATGTTCAGCACCCCCGGGGGGAGGCCCGCCGCGCGCCACGCCCGGCCCGTCGCCTCCGCCACCCCGGGGGCGAGCTCGCTCGGCTTGAACACCACGGTGTTGCCGGCGAGGAGCGCGGGGACGATGTGGCCGTTCGGCAGGTGCCCGGGGTAGTTGAACGGCCCGATCACCGCGACCACCCCGTGCGGGCGGAAGCGCGTCACCGCGGGCCCCGCCGCGAACTCGGCGGCGCGCACCGCCTGCGCCTCGATGGAGATCCCCACCTTCGCCGCCATCAACGCCACCTCGGCGCGGGCCTCCCACCGCGGCTTGCCCGTCTCCCGCGAGATCCACTCCCGGATCTCCGCGCCGTCGCCCTCCAGGAGCGTCGCGAACGCCCGGAGGATCTCGGCGCGCTCGCCGGCGCCGCGCCGCGACCAGGCGGGGAACGCGGCGCGGGCCGCCGCGACGGCGCGGTCCACGTCCGCCGCCGACGCCGCCCGGCCGCTCCACGCGGTCGCCCCGGTGCACGGGTCCACGGAGCGGAAGGGCTCCCCGCCGCCCGTGACCCACTCCCCGCCGGCGAGAAGGCCGGTCATTCGCGCTCCCCCCGAAGCGGCGCGGTCGTCACCTCGTCGCCCTCCGCGACGCCGAGGAGGCGCGCGGTGCGCGCCCACAGGTCCACGCCGTCGCCGCCCTCCGGGGCCGGCGCGATGCACGCCCGGAAGTCGAGGGCGCCGTTCGCGAGGAGCACCGGCGGCGCCTGCGGCGGGTCCGGCAGCAGGCGGGCCACGGGGGCGCGCCGCGCCGCCCGGATCGTGCGGATCTCGGCGGTGGCGGCGGTGAGGACGGGGCCGGCGTCGAAGATGTCGACCTCCCCGAGCTCCGTGAACCCCTCCCCGTCCAGCAGAGCCCGCGCCGGCTCCGTCTCGCGGTGCACCCGGCCGATCGCCTGGCGCGCCTCCTCCGGCAAGAGACACGTGTAGATCGGGTGCCGCGGCATGAGGTCCTCGATGAACTGCTTGTCGCCCAGTCCGCTCAGGAGGTCCGCCTCCGCCAGGTCCCTCTGGAAGAAGTGGCGGCCCACCGCCTCCCAGAACGGCGAGCGGCCCTGCGCGTCGACGCGCCCGCGCAGCTCCGCGATGACGCGGTCCGCGAACCGCTGCGGGTGGGCGTGCACGAACAGGAACCGGCTCAGCGACAGGAGCCGCCCCAGGCCACGGGCCCGGCCGTCCGGGTGCAGGGCCAGCCCCCCGATCTCCGACGGTCCCTTGTGCTCGCGGCGCAGGTGCAGCACCTCGTGGTCGGTGCGGATGCCGAGCGGCTCGTGGCGGGACCGCTCCCGCCGCACCTCGTACGTGTAGCTCGGGTCGAAGCCGCCGACCCGCCCCATCAGGGCGCACGTGCCGAGCACCCGGCCACCGGCCGCGTCCTCCAGCACGAACATGTAGTACTCGGGCCCCGGCGTCCGGATGCGCGGGTCGAAGCTGCGAAGCGACGTCTCGACCCGGGCCTCGAGGTTCCCGGCGTGGCTCGGGAGCGTCGTGAGGGGGGCCTCGAGGCTCCCCGCCAGCGTGAGGAGCGCGCCGAGGTCGTCCTCCCGCACGGGGCGGACCACCGCCTGACCGCCTCCTGCGCTCACCGGCGACCCTTCCATTGCCGGAAACGTACCGCGCGCCTCCGGCGTCCCCCACGGGGTCCGGACCGCGGGACGGTCAGGCCGCCGCCCGCATCCTCCGCACGGCGGCGGCCGCCGCGGACCACGCGACGCCGAAGCTCGTCCCCTCCGTCCCGTCGCCGGCGATCAGGCCGAGCTGGCCCGCCACCACGACACCCACCACGCGGCCGCCGGCGTCGAGCATCGGCCCGCCGCTGCTTCCCGGGTACAGCGGCACCGTCGTCTCCACGAGGCGCGGGCCGGCGGCGCCGCGCAGCACGCCGCG
>JBFLWO010000258.1:0-4150 GCA_040757755.1 Actinomycetota bacterium | reverse complement strand
CGCCCGCGTGCCGGCGGGCGGCGCGGGCCGCATCAGGTGACCTTGAGGGTGCCCTTCATGCCGGCGGCCTCGTGGCCGGCGACGCTGCAGTAGAAGACGTAGGTGCCCTTCTTCAGGGTCGCGGTCACCTTGGACGTCTTGCCGCCGGTGACGACGAGGCCCTTCTTCTTCCCCTTGATCGCGACGTTGTGCGGCGTGGTGCCGCTCTTGTTGGTCAGGGTGATCGTGACGGTCCCGGCCTTCGCCGTGAGGGTCTTCACGTTGAACTTGCAGCACGCTCCGACCGTGCTGAGCTTCAGGTTGGTGGCGCCGACGCCGCTCGCCGCGAAGACCCCGAGCCCGAGGGCCGAGGCGGCGGCTGTCGCGACGACGCGGGCTCTCCGCGTGCGCACTGCCGGTCCCCTTTCGCTCCCGCGTTGCCGTGGTGCCCGGCGCGGCGCGCGGCCGGCCGTGCCCGTCGACGCGGGGCCCCGCGACGGGGCCGCGTGCCGATTCCGGCAGGATAGGATGCCCCGGCCCCCGCGTCGCCCCCGCACCGCCCCTGCCCTTTCTGCTGCGTGCGGCGGTTTCGTTGCGGACGCGCCTTGCGCGGAGGGGGCCGCGGCGGCAGGATGCCCCGCACCGACACTGAATATGGTGTCGGCGGTCCCGCACATACACCAGGGATAGCGTGTCGCCGTGATCTGCCCCTTTTGTGAGAGTCCCGAGCACCGCGTCGTCGAATCACGCGTCCCGGACACGAAGGACGCCATCCGCCGCCGCCGGGAGTGCCTCGGCTGCGGCCGCCGGTTCACGACGTACGAGCGCATCGAGGAGATGCCCGTCGTCGTCGTGAAGCGGTCCGGCGAGCGCGAGCCGTTCGACCGGCAGAAGCTCCTCGACGGGCTGCTGCGCGCCTGCCACAAGCGGTCGGTGTCCACCGGCCTGCTCGAGGCCGCGGTGCGCGACATCGAGATCGAGATCCGCAACCGCCTGCGGCAGGAGGTGCGCAGCTCGCAGGTGGGCGACCTCGCCCTGCGCCGCCTCAAGGAGATCGACCCCGTCGCCTACGTCCGGTTCGCCTCCGTGTACCGGCAGTTCGCCGACGTCGAGGAGTTCGAGGAGGAGCTCGCCCGGCTGGAGCGCGAGCCGCCGCTCCCCCGCGGCCAGGGCTCGCTCGACGAACACGTGTTCGATACACTGACCAGATCGGTCCAGGGACCCGGCCGCACGCGCCTCCGGGCGCTGCGCGGGGGTCGCGACACGGAGGAGCGGGACCCCGATGGCCTCGTCACCGCACACCCCACCCCCACAACCCCCCAGGAGGTCCTCGATGGGGACTGAGCTCGCCCGCAGGCCCGACGGGGCCGAGGCCGCCGCACCGGTCCGGCTCGGGCTCACGCGCCACTTCACCACGCCCGGCACGCACCCGTACGACGAGGTCGCGTGGGAGCGCCGCTCCGCGAGCATCGCCGGCGAGGGCGGCCAGTCCGTCTTCGAGCAGGACGACATCGAGATCCCGAAGGCGTGGTCGCAGCTCGCCACGAACGTCGTCGCCTCCAAGTACTTCCGCGGCGCCCTCGGGTCGCCGCAGCGGGAGTGGAGCGTGCGGCAGCTCCTCGACCGGGTGGTGCGCACGCTGCGCGAGTGGGGCGAGCAGGAGGGCTACCTCGCCGACGAGGCGGAGGCCGACACCTTCGAGGCCGAGCTCACGCACCTCCTCGTGAACCAGAAGATGGCGTTCAACTCGCCGGTCTGGTTCAACATGGGCATCCACGAGCGCCCCCAGTGCTCCGCCTGCTTCATCCTCTCCGTCGAGGACACGATGGACTCCATCCTGTCCTGGATCTCCAAGGAGGGGATCATCTTCAAGGGCGGCTCGGGGTCGGGCATCAACCTGTCCCGCATCCGGTCCTCCCGGGAGCGCCTGTCGGGCGGCGGCACGGCGTCCGGCCCGGTCAGCTTCATGCGCGGCGCCGACTCCTGCGCGGGGGCGATCAAGAGCGGCGGCACCACCCGCCGCGCCGCGAAGATGGTGATCCTCGACGTCGGCCACCCCGACATCCTCGACTTCGTCCGCTGCAAGTCGAACGAGGAGAAGAAGGCGTGGGCCCTGGGGGAGATGGGCTACGACATGGGCCTCAACGGCGAGGCCTGGCAGTCCATCCAGTTCCAGAACGCCAACAACTCGGTGCGGGTCACCGACGAGTTCATGCTGGCGGTCGAGGCGGGCGGCGACTGGACCACCCGGTCGGTCACCACCGGCGAGACGATGGACGCGCTGAAGGCCCGCGAGGTGATGAAGGAGATCGCGGAGGCCGCCTGGATCTGCGGCGACCCGGGCATGCAGTACGACACCACCATCAACCGGTGGCACACCTGCCCGGCATCGGGGCGCATCAGCGCGTCGAACCCGTGCTCCGAGTACATGCACCTCGACGACTCCGCCTGCAACCTGGCGTCCCTCAACCTCATGAAGTTCGTGGACGACGACGGGGTCTTCCTCGTCGATGACTTCCGCCAGGCCGTGGACGTGACGATCACGGCGCAGGACATCATCGTCAGCCGGGCGGGCTACCCCACCGAGAAGATCGGCGAGAACGCCCGCGCGTTCCGGCAGCTCGGCCTGGGCTACGCGAACCTGGGCGCCCTGCTCATGTCGCGCGGCCTGCCGTACGACTCGGACGAGGGCCGCGCCTACGCGGGTGCCGTCACGGCGCTCATGACCGGTCGCGCCTACGAGATGTCGACGCGCCTCGCGGAGCGGATGGGCCCGTTCGCGGGCTACGCCGACAACGCGAAGCCGATGCAGGGCGTCATGCGCATGCACCAGCGCGCGTGCGACGACATCCGCGAGGACCTCATCCCCGAGCCCGCCGTGCTCGAGGCGGCCCGCGAGGCGTGGCGCCACGCGGTGGACCGCGGCGCGGTGCACGGGTTCCGCAACTCGCAGGCCAGCGTGCTGGCGCCCACCGGCACGATCGGCTTCATGATGGATTGCGACACGACCGGCGTGGAGCCGGACATCGCGCTCGTGAAGTACAAGAAGCTGGTCGGCGGCGGGATGATGAAGATCGTCAACCAGACGGTGCCGCGGGCGCTGCGCACCCTGGGGTACGGGGACGACGTGGTCGAGGGGATCGTCGCGTTCGTCGACGAGCACGAGACCATCGAGGGCGCCCCGGGCCTGCGCGACGAGCACCTGCCGGTGTTCGACTGCGCGTTCACGCCGCTGAAGGGGACCCGGTCGATCCACTACCGCGGTCACATCCTGATGATGGGCGCGGTGCAGCCGTTCATCAGCGGCGCGATCTCGAAGACCGTGAACATGTCGAACGACGCGACGCCGGAGGACATCGCGGGCGCGTACATGCTCGCGTGGAAGGCGGGCGTGAAGGCCCTCGCGATCTACCGGGACGGGTCGAAGCGCACGCAGCCGCTGTCCACCGGCAAGGCGATGCCCGAGGCGGCGCAGGCGGCGCGGCCCGTGCGGCGCAAGCTGCCCGACACCCGCCAGGCGACCACGCACCACTTCCGCATCGCGGACTACGACGGCTACATCACGGCCGGGATGTACGAGGACGGCAGCCCCGGCGAGGTCTTCATGAAGATGGCCAAGCAGGGCTCCACCGTCTCGGGCCTCATGGACAGCCTGGCGATCTGCATGTCCCTGGCCCTCCAGTACGGGGTGCCGCTGCAGACGCTGGCGGACAAGCTGAGCCACATGCGGTTCGACCCGTCGGGCTTCACCGGCAACCCGGAGATCCCGATGGCGAAGTCCATCGTCGACTACGTGGTGCGGTGGCTCGCCTCCCAGTTCCTCACCGAGGACGAGAAGCGGCAGGTCGGGATCATCACCGAGAACCTGCGGCAGGAGGTGAAGGCAGAGGCCCAGCCGGACATCGAGCCGGAGGGGCGCGCCGGCGGCGCGGACGTCATCCCGCACCCGTCGGTCACGAACGGCAACGGCCACACGGCCGGGCAGACGTCGCTTCCGCTGTCGCCGCAGCAGGGCGGGGCGTACACGTTCAAGATGCAGGAGGACGGCGCGATCTGCGGCTCCTGCGGCTGGCCGATGATCCGCTCCGGCACTTGCTACAAGTGCGAGAACTGCGGGTCGACCTCGGGGTGCTCGTAGGGTCCGCGGACCCTCGTCGGGGCGAACGACGAG
>JBFLWO010000257.1:0-4163 GCA_040757755.1 Actinomycetota bacterium | reverse complement strand
GGCCCTCGCCGCCGCCGTCGCGGCGCCCCTCGCGCTCGCCGCATGCGGCGGGTCGGCCCCGGACGACCGGGCGTCCGGCGCCACCACGCGGCAGAAGACCGTCACGCCGGCGCCGCGCCGCGTCGGCGACATCAGGCTGACTGACGTCGCCGGCGCCCGGCCGGTGCGCCGCGCGCTGCGCGCCCGCACCGGCGGGGTGCTCGTCGTCTTCTTCGGCTACGCGAGCTGCCCCGACGTGTGCCCCACCACCCTCGCCCGGGTCGCGTCGGCGGTGCGGCGGCTCGGCCGCGACGCCCGCCGCGTCGAGGTGGCGCTCATCACCGTCGACCCGGCGCGCGACACCCCCCGGGTGCTCGCCGGCTACGGCCGGACGTGGTTCACGCGCGGCTTCGTGGCACTGCGGCCCGCCACCCCGGGGGAGCTTGCGCGCACCGAGCGCGCCTTCGGCGCCGCCCACCGCCGCGTCCCGGACGGGCACGGCGGCCACGCGATCGTGCACTCGGCGCAGGTCTACGCCGTCGACGCCGATGGACGGGTGACGACGACCTGGCGCGCCGGTGCCGGGGTCGCCGCGCTCCGCGCCGGCCTCGCACGGCTCCTGGACAGCGACACATCCACAGGAAGGGGACCCGCATGAGCACCACCGCACGCGCCAACCGGACGCCGTCGCGGCGGATCGTCGTCGCCGTCGCCGTCGCCGCGGCCCTCGCCGTGGCCGGCGTCCTGATCGCGCTGAGCGCCCGCGGCGGCACGGACGGCGACGCCGGCCGGTCGATCGACCCCGCCCTCGTCGCCGAGGTGACGGCGGCCGTGGGCGGCGTGCCGCAGTCCGGCGCGACGCTGGGGCGCCCGTCGGCACCGGTGGTCGTGACCGAGTACGCGGACCTGCAATGCCCGTTCTGCGCCCAGGCCGCCGCCACGATCGTGCCGGACGTGGTGCGCCGCTACGTGCGTCCCGGGGTGGCGCGCCTCGAGTTCGCCCCCCTCGCGTTCATCGGCGGCGACTCGACCCGCGGCGCCCACGCCGCCGTCGCCGCCGGGTCGCAGGACCGGCTGTGGCAGTACGTCGAGCTCCTCTACCGCCTGCAGGGGGAGGAGAACGCCGGCTGGCTCGACGACGACCTCGTCGACGCCG
Organism: Actinomycetota bacterium; assembly: GCA_040757755.1. Lineage (GTDB taxonomy): Bacteria > Actinomycetota > Thermoleophilia > Miltoncostaeales > Miltoncostaeaceae > JBFLWO01. Next base: position 3,028 of record JBFLWO010000257.1, on the reverse strand, counting down.
CCGCCCGAGCCCTCGACCTGGACGTCGCCGCGTTCGACGCGGCGCTCCACGCGGGGTCGACGCAGGCGGCCCTCGACGAGGCGGCCCGCACCGCCACCACGGACGGCGTGTCGTCCACCCCCGCGTTCGTCGTCACCGGGCCGAAGGGGCGGCGCGTCGTAACGGGCGCCGACGGGGCCGCCGTCACCGCGGCGATCGAGGCGGTGAAATGAGGGGCGCCGCCTCGGTGGAGCGGGCCCTGCGGGTCGCATTGGCGGTGGTGGCCGTCGCCGGCCTCGGCGTGTCGATCTACCTCACGGTGGAGCGCGCCCGGGGCCGGGCGCCGTCCTGCGTCGTCGGCGGCGGCTGCGGCACCGTGCAGGCCAGCCGGTACGCGGAGCTGGCGGGCATCCCGGTCGCGTGGCTCGGCATCGCGGGCTACGCGGGGCTCCTCACGGCCGCCGCCCTCCCGGGGGCGGCGGGCGGCGCCCTCGGGCTGTTGGTCGCGGTGATCGCCGCCGGGTTCTCCGGGTGGCTCACCTACGTGGAGCTCGGGATCCTCCACGCGGTGTGCTTCTGGTGCGTGACGAGCGCCGTGCTGGTGGGGATCGCGCTTCTCATCTGCGTCGCCCGCCTCGCGGTGGCGGCGCCGCGCCCGGCGCCGGCGTGACGGGGGCCACGGGGAGGAGGATCACCGCGTCGAGGCCGCCGCCGTCGGCGTCGCGCAGCTCCACCCGGCCGCCGTCCGCCTCCACCAGCCGCTTCACGATCGCGAGGCCGAGCCCCGACCCGCCGGGCGGCGCGGCGGGGGCCCGCCAGAAGCGGTCCGTCGCGTGGGCCCGCTCCGCGGCGGTCATGCCGGGGCCGCGGTCGGCGACGTGCACCTCGACCCTTCCGTCCGCGCGGACGCCGCGCACCGTGACCGCCGTGCCGGAGGGGGCGACGTCGAGGGCGTTGTCGATGAGGTTGTCGAGCGCCTGCTCCAGCCGGCCGGCCCCGGCGCGCACCGCGAGCCCCGCCTCGACGTCGCCCTCCAGCGCGACGCCCCGCTCGGCCGCCAGGTCCCGCCACGTCGCCAGGCGCTCGTCGACGACGGCGGCGACGTCCACCGCCGCCCGCGGCCCGTCCTCGCGGTCGGCGCGCGCCAGGGCGAGGAGGCCGTCGACGAGCCCGCTCAGGCGCTCCAGCTCCGCGGTGGCCGCGTCGAGCTGATCCCGCCCGTCGGGGCCGACGTCACGAGCCAGGTTGTCGAGCCGCAGCCGCAGGGCGGCGAGCGGGGTGCGCAGCTGGTGCGAGGCGTCGGCCACGAACGCGGCCTGCGCGCCGATCAGCGCGTCGAGCTTCACCACCATGTCGTTGAAGCTGCGCGCCAGGGAGCGGACCTCGGGCGGCCCCTCCTGCGGGGCGCGGGCCGACAGGTCGCCCGCCCCGGCGGCGCCGGCGGCCTGCTCGACGCGCGCGAGCGGCCCCGCGATCGACCGGGCGAAGCGGACGCCCACCGCGGCGGCGGCCGCCAGCACCACCGCCCCGATCGCGACGAGGATCAGCCAGTAGCGGTGCACCCGGCCGTCGACCTCCGACATGGGGTAGGTGATGCGCACCGCCCCGTGCACGGCGCCGCCCGACGCGACGGGGACGGCGACGTACAGCAGGTTCGTCGCGAGGGTGTCGGAGTGGCGCGTGCCGGTCGCGACGCGCCCGTCGAGGGCCCGCGCGACCTCGGGGCGGGACGCGAACGAGCGGCCCGCCGCGCCGGACCCCGTGTCGATCAGGGCGCGCCCTTTCGCGTCGACGATGACGACCCGCCCGCCGGTGTCGTCGGTGTAGCCGCGGGCGACCCCGACCACCGCCGTGCTGCGCAGCTCGCCGCCGTGCTGCAGGGAGTCCTCGGCGAGCGAGGCGAGCGACACGGCGTCGCGCTCGACCTTCGTGGTGAGGTTCTGCCGCTCCGTGCGGGCGTAGGTGATCGCGAGGGGGATCTCCAGCACCAGCAGCACGAGCAGGGCGAGGGACAGGTAGCTCGCCAGGAGCCGCCGTCCCACGTCACGGCTCCTGGAGCCGGAAGCCGACGCCGCGCACCGTCTCGATCCAGCGCGGGTCGCCGAGCTTGCGGCGTAGCGACGCGACGTGGACGTCGATGGTCTTCGTCGAGCCGAGCCACGTCGTGTTCCACACGCGCTCCACGAGGTCGCGGCGGGTCGCGACGGCGCCGGGCTCGTCGGCGAGGGCGGCGAGGAGGTCGAACTCCTTCGCGGTGAGCGGGACGTCCTCCCCGGCGAGGGTGGCGCGGCGGGCACGCACGTCGACCTCCAGGGCGCCGACGGTGCGCACCGCCCTGGCGTCGGGGCGCTGCGCGGTGCGGCGTGTGACGGCGCGGATGCGGGCGAGGAGCTCGCGCAGCCCGAACGGCTTCACGATGTAGTCGTCGGCCCCCAGCTCCAGCCCGATGACGCGGTCGACCTCCTCGCCGCGGGCGGTGACCATGATGATCGGCACGTCGGAGCGGGCGCGGATCGCCCGGCACACCTCGTAGCCGTCGAGGTCGGGGAGGCGCAGGTCGAGCAGGACGAGGTCCGGCTCGGCGGCGGCGAGGGCGTCGCGGCCGGTGGCGACGCGCTGCACCAGGTGCCCGTCGCGGGTGAGGCCGTCGACGAGCGGCGCCGCGATCGCGTCCTCATCCTCGACGACCAGGATGCGCATGCAGGGATCGTGCCCGACGCGCGGGCGATTCGCGCGCCCCCCGGGGGACGCCTTTACCGTTTCCTGGAAATCCCTGGCGGTGCGCTGGGCGACACGGCGGCGGGGTCCTCCTACCGTGGATCGCACCCTGGCCCTGTCGCCCCGGAGGATCCGATGAAGCTGCCCCGCGCACACGCCGTCGTCCTGTCCCTCACCCTCGGCGGAGCCCTCGCCACCGGCGGCTACGCCCTGACCCGCACCGCGGGCGTCGAGGCGTCGGGGGCGGTGCCGGCCCCCGCCGCCGCGACGAAGACGATCTCCCAGGCGGCTCTCGCGGCGAAGGACCGCGAGCTCGACGCGCTGGAGCGAA
>JBFLWO010000256.1:0-4165 GCA_040757755.1 Actinomycetota bacterium | reverse complement strand
CTCGACCCGGTGGCCGTGAGGACGGGGTCCGTGATCCTCGCGCCGGGGCTCGACGCGTGGGCCGCGCACGCCCGGCGCGCCCGCAGCCCGGCCTCCCGCCGGCGGGGATGCCGCCGTGGACGCCCGCTACTCTGGGCGGGCGCCGGAGTAGCTCAGCTGGCAGAGCAGCCGCCTTGTAAGCGGCAGGTCAGGGGTTCGAGCCCCCTCTCCGGCTTCGGTACGACTCGGATCCGCTGAGAGCTCGTTTCATGTCCACCGTCGCGGTGGGCTCGGCCGCTGCTTGCTCCGGCCGCCGCCGCGGGGGACGATCGCGGAGGTGACCTTCACCACGGGGACCGATGCGTACGCGCGCCACGTCGGCCGCTACTGCGCTGCGCTGTCGTCGGCGCACGCGGACGCCGCGGGGGTCGGTGCGGGGGACCGGGCGCTCGACGTGGGCTGTGGCCCGGGGTCGCTGCTCGCGGAGCTGGCCCGCCGGCTCGGTCCCGAGCGTGTTGCGGGTGTGGATCCGTCCGAGCCGTTCGTGGGGGCCGCACGGGCGGCGGTGCCGGGCGCGGACGCGCGTCTGGGGGCGGCGGAGCGGATGCCGTTCGCCGACGGGTCGTTCGACGTGGTCCTTTCGCAGCTCGTCGTCAACTTCATGGATGACCCGCACGCGGGCGTCGCCGAGATGCGACGCGTCGCGCGGAGGAGCGTCGCATCCTGCGTCTGGGACTACGCCGGAGAGATGACGATGCTGCGCGCCTTCTGGGACGCGGCGCTCGAGATCGACCCGGATGCGCCCGACGAGGGACGGATGATGCGCCACTGCTCGCCGGAGGCGCTCTCCGCCCTCTGGACACGCGCCGGCCTGCGCGAGGTCGAGACGCGCGCCCTCGTCGTGGAGGCCGCCTACGACGACTTCGACGACTACTGGTCGCCCTTCCCGACGGGACTGGCGCCGTCGGGCGCGTACTGCGCGTCGCTGGGGGAGGACGCGCAGCGTGCGCTTCGTGAAGCCTGTTTCCGCCGGCTCGGCGCGCCCGCCGGACCGTTCACCCTCACCGCGCGAGCCTGGTTCGTCTGCGGCAGGCGGTAGGTTCGCCCGATCGGAGGTTGCGAGACGATGTCGATACGACGGCGGCGCACCGAGCTGCGCGTGCGACCGCGGTGAGGACGTGGCTTCGGCTCGCCGCCTGGAACTGCCGGATGGCGGTCGACCGGAAGCGGTCCCTGTTCGACCGGCTCGCGGCGGACGTGATCGTGGTTCCGGAATGTTCGCGTGCTTCGCGCTTCTCGCAGGAACTCGGTGTTGCGTTCGCCTGGCGGGGGACCTACGCACAGAAGGGCCTCGGCGTCTTCGCCTTGAACGGGTGGAGGCTGGAGCCCGCCGAGGAGCGGGTCCGGATTCCGTGGGTGATGCCGCTGCATCTCCTCGATCGGGAGGGCGAGGAGGCGGCGTTGCTGCTTGCCACATGGACCGTCCGCCGGAACGGGGACCCCTCCTACGACGAGCAGGTGGCCGCCGTCATCGCGGAGTGGGCGAACGAGATTCGCACCGGGAAGGTGATCCTCGCGGGGGATTTCAACTGCTCGGCGCAGACTGCCGCGTCCTCACGGCACATGGAGAATGTCGCGGAACTGCATCGCCTCGGGAGCGTGTCCGCATACCACTCCTATTACGACTGCGCTCACGGGGCGGAAAGCAGCATGACGCTCCGGTGGGTGGGCCCCGGAGCCGAGGAGCGATGGTTCCACTGCGACTTCGTCTTCGTGTCCGCCGCACTTGCATCCGGCGTCGCGCACGTCGAGGTAGGAGCCCCGGCCGAGTGGATCGGGCCCGGGAGATCGGACCACTGCCCGGTCGTCGTGCACCTCGACGCGCCGGCCGCCGCTGACGTCCGACGGTCGGAGACGTCCGAGCCGGGGAGTCCGCCGGATTCCTGATCGGTACGCGCGAACGGGACAGTTCCAACGCGAGTTCCGGCCGGGGCGCGGTCATCCCGGCCGGGTCTGCGGAGGCCGCGGGTCCGAGGGGTCAGTCGCCCGTGGGCGGCTCGCCGTACTCGTCGTCGGTGACGTGGGCGCCCCAATGCGTGGCGACGCCGTCGTCGGCATGCTCGTGCAGGGCGAGGTGCGTCATGAAGTGCTCGGGGCCGGCGCCGTGCCAATGCTCCTCGTCGGGCTCGAAGCGCACCACGTCGCCGGCGCGGATGACCTCGGGCGGGCTGCCGCGGCGCTGCGCGAGCCCCATGCCCTCCGTGACGTGCAGCACCTGGCCGAGGGGGTGCCGATGCCACGCGGTGCGGGCGCCCGGCGCGAAATGCACGCTCACCACGTGGAGCCGGGACGGGACCGGCGAGGCGGCGAGCTCGTCGATCCACACCTGGCCGGTGAACCAATCGGCCGGACCGGGACGGGTGTGCGAAGGGGTGCGGGTGATCTCCATCTCGGGGCCCTCCTGATCCGGGGACTGATCGGGGTGGCGCGTGGCGCCGGGGCTACCGCCCGTTCGAGAGGCGGAACTTCGGGGGCGTGCCGGACGCCCAGAAAAGGTCGGTGAGGGCGCTGCGGACGACGTAGACGGCGTACGTCCCGGTCGCTTGGGCACCGAGGCGGAACGTGGCCTGACCGCGGGCGTCGAGGCGCTTCGCCCCCTGGCCGGGGATCGCGTACCCCTGCTCCGTCGTCACCTGCGCCTTCACGTTCTTCGGGGCCGTGCCCCTCACGGTCACACGCACCGCGCCCCCGCCGAGCTTCCGCACCGTGAGGACGAGCTGGCGGTGCACCTCGGCCTGGGCGGAGGATCCGCCCGCGATGCCGAGGTCCGGCTGGGCGGCGACCTCCACCTTCAACGACTCGCGCGTGTCGGGGTTGGAGGTGACCGCGAACGACCCGTCGGTCTTCGCGGTGACCGTCGTCGTCGACGTGGGCTTCACGGTGTAGCCGGCGCTGCCCTTGTTGATGATCCAGGCGCTGCGCGTGACCGTGACGATCGCCGCGACCGGCTGGCCCGCGTCGTTCAGCACGCGGCCGGACACGGTGCGCGACCGGCCGGCCGGCGCGGCGCACAGGACGGTGCCGGCGCTGTCGGCGTTGCGCCCACCAGGCCCCTTACACGTGAGCTTCACGCTCGACGCCGACGCGTGGGCGGAGGCGAGGGCCGCGGCGACGACCGCCCCGGCCAGCGCGACCGGCAGGACCTGGCGACCGCGAACGGCGCGCCACTGCAACCGGGCGTGAGGGGCGCGGGACCGCGGATTCCGGTGCATCGTGCCTCCAGGTGGGGGAGCGGCCGGCGTCGGCGGAGGGTATCGGAAACCCGCCGCAGCGCCCCTCCGCGCACAGGCGTTGCAGTCTGGATGCAACGGCGTCGCGGGCAGGGCGATGCGATGGACCGGGCTCAGCACGCCCGGCGGACGCTGGCCGCGCCGAAGAGCCTCCCGCCGAGCCGGATCGACACGGTGTACACGCCGTTCGGCGCCGGCCGGTCGCGGAAGCCGACCCACAGCTGGAAGAGGGTGTGGCCGCCGATCGTGCCGGCGCCCGCGGCGAGGGGCCGCCTGTTCACCGTCCACGCCCAGGTGATCGGGCTGCCCGGCGGGATTCCGGCGTGGCGGAACACGAGGAGCAACCCTCGCGGGCCGCGCGCGCAGTTGCGGATCGTGCCGCCGGGCGGGGTCAGCGGCCGCGGCACCCGGCGCGCCGTGAACGGGACGGGCAGCGGCCGGCTCCTCGGCGCCCACCCGATGAAGCGCGTGATGCGGGCCCGCGTCGGTCCGACCGGCGGGCTCACGCGGGGCTTCGGCGCTCCCGCCGCCGGCGGTGAGGCGGGTGGCGGAGCGGGTGACGGCGAGGCCGGTGGCGATGCGCCCGGCGCGGGACGCGGACGGATCACCCGCAGCTCGGACCACGGCGAGTACACGTCGATCTGCTCGACGGGATCGGGAGGCACGCCGGGCCCCGTGCACTGCAGGCGCGCCCGCCAGCGGTACACCGCCGCCGACCCGTCAGGCCGGCCCGCCGTCGCCAGCGTGAGACGGAAGCCGCTCCCGGCCGCGGCGGCGAGAAGCCCCGCGTTCACCCCAGACTCCGGCGGCTCCGGCAACGTCCCCGGGGCGAGCGCGACGGCCCCCGCCACCTCCGCCTCCACCGTCGTCACCGCCGCCCTGCCGGGGTCGCAGCC
>JBFLWO010000255.1:0-4186 GCA_040757755.1 Actinomycetota bacterium | reverse complement strand
GCCTCCCGGCGCACCACCAGGTGCACGAGGAGCGCCGGCCAGTCGAGCACCGCGGCCTGCGCGCGTCGCAGGGGACGGCGCCGCAGCACCCCGTGCTTCGCCAGCACGAACGCCCGGCCGAACGCGTCGAGCTGCCGCTGGCGGGGGGACCCGGCGCCCAGCGTCGCCCCGTGGTGGTGCTCCGCGATCGCCCCGTGGGCCAGGGCGCACCGCCACCCCGCGGCGCGCAGCCGCAACGCCAGGTCGGTGTCCTCCCAGTACGCGAAGATCGCCGGGTCGAACCCGCCGACCTGCCGGTACGCGTCGAGCCGGTACGCCGCCGCGCCGCCGCACGGGCCCACCGGCGCCGGGGTCGCGGCGGTGAGGACGGCCACGGGCCGGTCGGAGAGGTAGTCGTAGGCGCGGGACGTCGGGTCCAGCTCGATGCCCGCCGAGTCGATGCGGTCGGGGGCCCGCGCCTGCGTCAGCACCCCGGCGACCATCCCGACGCCCGGGTCCGCGAACGGCCGCGTCACCTCCTCCACGAACGTCGGCGCGCACACCACGTCGTTGTTCACCAGCACGAGCACGTCCGCGTCGAGGCCCTCCGTGCCGCGGTGGATCGCCCGGCCGAACCCCAGGTTGCGGTCGTTCACCACGAGCTCCACCTCGGGGAAGCGCTGCCGCACCATCTCCGCCGTGCCGTCCGTCGACGCGTTGTCCACCACGATCACCCGTGACGGCACCGTCTGCGCGCGCAGGCTGTCGAGCGCACGCGCGAGCAGGTCGCGGGCGTTGAGCGTGGGGATGACGATCGCCCGCTGCATCGGCGCCTGCGATGATAGGCGCGCGATGCGCCGCGCCGACCTGACGACCCGCCCCACCCCCGGCGGCCCGTGACGCGACCCCGGGTGGTCCTCCTGCGGGGCCACAACGTCAACCCGTGGGACCTGCGCCCCTGGGAGGCCCTCGCCGACAGGTACGACGTGCAGGTGCTCGTCACCGGCAGCAACGCGTTCGACGCCTCGTCCCTGGCGATCGAGCGGGTGCCGGTGCGGGCGCTGCGCGACCTCCTGCCGCCCGGCCGGGTCGGGACGTTCGCCGCGATGGCGGCAGGCGACCGGTACCTGGGGCTCTCCCGCCACCTCGCCGGCGCCGCCATCGTCCACACCGCCGAGATCAGCGACTGGTTCTCGGCCGGCCCCGCGGCGCTGCGCCGCCGCCTCGGCTTCCACCTCGTCGCCACCGTGTGGGAGACCCTCCCGTTCCTCGGCGTCTACCGCGGCGTCCGCGGCCGCCGCAACCGCCGGAAGGTGCTGGCCGCCGCCGACCTCCTGCTGCCCACGACGGAGCGGGCCCGCGACTGCCTCTTGCTCGAAGGGGCCGACCCGGCGCGGATCCGCGTCGCCCCGCCCGGCATCGACGCGTCGCGCTTCGCCCCCACGGGGACGCCGCCCGCCGACCCGCCGCTCATCCTGTCCCCCGGCCGCCTCGTGTGGGAGAAGGGCCACCAGGACGTGCTGCGGGCCGTCGCGGCACTCCACAAGGGGATCGTCCGCGCCCCCGACGGCACGGTGCTGCGCCCCCGCGTCCTCCTCGTGGGGGCGGGGCCGGAGGGCGACCGCCTGCGCCGGCACGCCGCCGAGCTGGGCGTCGGCGACGCCGTCGACTTCCGCCCGAACGTCCCGTACGACGAGATGCCCGCCGTCTACGCGGCGGCCCGCTGCATGGTGCTCGCCAGCCTCGGGATCCCCGTGTGGGAGGAGCAGTTCGGGATGGTGCTCGCCGAGGCGATGGCGAGCGGCGTGCCGGTGCTCGCCGCCGAGTCCGGCGCGATCCCCGAGGTCGTCGGCGCCGCCGGCACCCTGTTTCGCCCCGGCGACTGGATGGGCCTCGCGCGGCTCCTCGCCGCGGGCCCCCTCACCGACGGCGGCCCCCACCGCGTCCGCGACGCCGCCCGCGTGCGGGAGTACTCGGTGGACGCCGCCGCCGAGCGACTCGACGCGATCTACCGGGACCTCCTCGCCGCCACGTGAGGGTCCTGTACGACACGACCGCCGCGCAGCTCACCGCGGCGGGCGTCGGTCGCTACGTCACGACCCTCGCCGACGCCCTCGCCGCCGTCCCCGCCGTGGAGGTGCAGCGCGTCGCGGCGCCCGCCGGCGGACGGGTGGCGGCGGGCCTGCGCCGGGAGGCCGTCTACTACCCGGCGGGGCTCGGTCGGCTGGCGCGCCGCCGCCGCGCCGACGTGGTGCACTGCCCCGGGCCGTCCGGGCCGCGCCGCATGCCGGTGCCGCTCGTCGTGACCGTCCACGACGTCATCCCCCTGCGCTTCCCGCACCTCTTCACCCGGGTGAACGCGGCGCACTTCCGCCTGGTGGCGGCGCCCGCCGCCCGCCGCGCCGCCCGCGTGATCGTGTCCACCGAGTTCACGGGGCGTGAGGTCGCCGACCTCCTCGGCGTCGACCCGCGGCGCATCGCCGTGACCCCGTGGGGCATCGACCCGCGCTTCCACCCCGTCCCCGTCGACCGCGACGACCTGGCGCGCCGCCACGGCCTGCCGCCGCGCTACGTCTTGTGCGTCGGCACCCTGGAGCCGCGGAAGAACCTGGTGACGCTGCTGCGCGCCTTCCGGGAGGTGCGCCGCCGCCACGGCGACGTCGCGCTCGCCGCCGTCGGCGGCGCGGGGTGGCGCGACGACGAGCTCCTCGCCGCCCTCGGCGGCGCCCCGGAGGGGGTGGTGCGCCTGGGCTTCGTCCCCGACGACGACCTCGTCGCCCTCTACGCGGGGGCGAGCTGCTTCGCGTTCCCCTCCCTCTACGAGGGGTTCGGGTTCCCGCCGATCGAGGCGATGGCGTGCGGCGCCCCCGTCGTGGCGAGCGACGCGTCATGCCTGCCGGAGGTGCTGGGCGACGCCGCCCTCCTCGTCGCCCCGCACGACGAGGCCGGCCTCGCCGGCGCGATCACCCGGGTGCTGGACGACCCCGCCCTGGCGGCGGACCTGCGGGCCCGGGGGCTCGCCCGCGCCGCGAGCCACCGCTGGGACGAGTGCGCGCGGCTCACCGCCGCCGCCTACGCCGACGCCATGGCGGACGCATGACCGCCTTCTCGATCGTCGTCGTGGCCTTCCGCAACGCGGATGAGCTCGTGCCGCTGCTCGACCGGCTCGCCGACGAGATGCGGGACGGGGACGAGCTCGTCGTGGTGGACAACGACCCGCCGGCGCACGGCACCGCCCCCGTCGTCGACGGCCACCGCGTCGCCGCCCGGGTGATCCGCAGCGACGCGAACCTGGGGTTCGCCGCGGGGGCGAACCTGGGGGCGCGCCACGCCACCGCCGACGCGATCCTGTTCCTGAACCCCGACTGCGTCCCGGAGCCCGGGTTCCTCGACGCGATGCGCACCCCGCCGGCCGGGTGGGATGCGTGGATGGGGCTCGTCACCCTCCCCGACGGGGAGCACGTGAACACGTCCGGCGGCCGCAGCCACTTCCTCGGCCTGTCGTGGACGGGGGACTTCGGCGCGCCGGTGGACAGCATCGACCCGCGGCCGCACGAGGTGGGGTTCCTGTCCGGGGCGTGCCTCGCGATCCGCCGCGGCGTGTGGGAGGAGCTGGGGGGCTTCCCGGAGGGGTTCTTCATGTACCTGGAGGACGTCGACCTGTCCCACCGGCTGCGGCTGGGCGGCCACCGCTTCGGGGTGCTGCCCGCCGCCCGGGTGCGGCACGACTACGTGTTCGAGAAGGGCCGCATGAAGTGGGTGTACCTGGAGGCGAACCGGTGGCTGTGCGTGCTGCGCACCTACCCGCGGCGCCTGCTCGCCCTCGTGCTGCCCGCGATGCTCCTGGCCGAGCCGGTGCTCCTCGCGATGGCCGTGGCGGGCGGCTGGGGCGGGCCGAAGCTCCGCGCGCTCGCCCGCGTCGCAGCCCTCCTGCCGGGGGCGCTCGCGGAGCGGCGGCAGGTGCAGCGCGCCGCGCGGGTGTCGGCGGCGGAGTTCGCGCAGGGCCTGTGCTCCGCCCTCGACTCCCCGTTCATGGGGGCGGTGGGCCGCTCCCGCCTGCCGTCGGCGGTGATGGGCGCCTACTGGGCGGTGGTGCGGGCGGCCCTCGGCCGGACGGCGTCGACGAGGCGGAGGTAGGCCTCCGCGCACCGGTCCCACCCGTAGCGGTCGGCGGCGCGGCCGGCGGCGGCGCCGCCGAGGGCGGCGC
>JBFLWO010000254.1:0-4205 GCA_040757755.1 Actinomycetota bacterium | reverse complement strand
TCCGCCGCCTCGCCGGCCGGCACGACGACGACCTGCAGGTCCTCCCCGATGCCCGGCCCCGCGCGCGGTGGCCCGTCGCGGTCCTCGACGATGACGAGCTGCCGGTCGCCGAGGGCCGCGATGCTGTCGGCGAGGCCCTTCCGCCAGTGCGCCTCGGGGGCGTCGAGGACGGGGCGCCCCTCGATCGCGGCGCCCTCCCCGTGGGCGGCGGCGTTCGCCTGCACCACCGCCGCCTCGACGTGTCGCAGGAGCGCGAGGGTGCGGATGAGAAGCGTGGTCTTGCCGGCGCCCCCCGGTCCGATCAGGCGCATCACGACGGGGCGCGGCCGGTGGCGGCCGATGCCGCGCCGCACCGCCTGGCGGACGATGTCGAGGACGTCGGCGCGGGTGAGGAGTCCCGCGGGCCTGCCCGCCTCCCACGCGATCACCGCCTCGCGCCGGCCGGTGAGGAGCGCCGCGAGTGCGGCGTCGGCGTCGGCGTCGGGCGACACCTGGTGCACCGCATCGGGACCGAGAAGCACGATCGTGCCCTCGTCGGTCTGCACCCACAGGCCGGTGAGCCGTCCGCCGTCGACGAGCGGCAGGTGGCGGACGCGGGCGCGGGCCATGAGCCGCTCGAGATCGGCGGGGGACTCTCCCGGGCCGACCACCACGGGGTGCGTGCTCATGATCTCCCGCAGCTTCACCCGGTGTCGCCCGCGAAGGGTGGCCGCACCAGGAGCACCGGGCAGGGCGCGTGGTGCGCGAGGTAGGTGGCGAAGCCGCCGAGAAGGACGCGGGCGACGACTCCGCGGTGCGCGGCGGCGACCATGAGGTCGGGCCGGGCCTCCTCCGCCCACTCCACGACGGCGACCTGCGGGTAGCCGGTGAGGAGGACGCCCTCGCCGCGCCCCGTCTCGGAGACGAGGTCCTCGAGCCACTGCCGGGACCGGGAGAAGAGGTCCTCGGGGTCGGGGACCCAGCCGCCGAGGCCGCCGCCGGAGTACAGGAGCGGCCACGGTGCGGCGTGCACGATCGACAGCCGCTCGGGGTCGAGGCGGATCGCCTCCTGCAGCGCCCGCCGCGACGCCGGGGAGTCCTCCACGCACGCGGCGATGTGGCGGTACGGGCCGCTCATGCCGACGCCTCGCGGTCGCGCACGACGAGGACGGGGCATGGCGCGTGACGGATGAGGAACCCGGCGAAGCTGCCGAGCAGCACGCGCTCCACCCGGCCCCGGTGGGCGGCGGCGACGAGCAGGTCGACGCCGTTCTGCGCGGCCCAGTCGACGATGGCCGCGGCGGGGTACCCCTCGACCAGCACGGCCTCGCCTCCCACCTCGCCGGCGATGCCGTCGAGCCAGGCGCGGACGCGCTCCACGTACGCCTCGTCCTCCGGGTACCAGGCGGCGCCCTCCGCCATCAGCACCGGCATCGGCATCGGCTCGAGGGCGTGCACGACGGTGAGCCGTCCGGGGCCGAGCGCGCGCAGGCGCGCCGCCTCCCGGACGGCGGTGCGGGACGCGTCGGAGTCGTCGACGCAGCAGCAGATGTGCGGGTACGGCGGGGCTGTGGTCATGCGTCCAGCCTATCCGGGGCCCGTGCCCGGGGTCATCGGGGAAAGCCGCACGGCGGCGGGGTCCTGCCGCACGTACGCTCTGCCGCGGCGTCCGGGCCTTCGTCCGGCCCCTGCGCTACTCTCACCTCCGTAGATGGTTGACACCGGTTACATCCAGGGTCGCGCAGGTCGCGGCGCACACGGGGGGCTCACGTGATCGACGCCGCCGGACTGGAGCTGCGCGCCCTGGAGCGCCGCCTGGAGCGCGCGATCTCGGACTACCTGGCGGTGTCGCGCGGAAGCGGCCTGTTCGCCCACGCCGCCGCCGGTGACCAGGCCGAGCACGAGGCGTGGGAGCGGATGATGGCCGCCCGCGACGACCTCGACGCCGCACGGGCCAGGCTCGACACCGAGGCGGCCGCCGCCGGCGCCTGACCTCCCCGGCCGGGCGCCCGCCCCCTCCCCGTTCCCCGGCGCGGGCGACCGCCCGCCCGGGCACTACGATCCTCCCAGGCGCGCCGACCCGCGGCGCCGCGCGAGGAGGAGGACCCGTTGAGCCAGCGATTCGGGGTGCTGGTGAAGACCGGCGCCGGCACGTACCTCACGGTGGAGTTCGACGACGAGACCTCCGCCCGCCGCTTCCGCGACCGGCTGCGCCGCCACGAGCGGGTGAGGGCGGAGATCCGCACCGCCGCCGACGCGCGGGAGATCGTCGAGCTGTCCCTGCCGCGCAGCTACAACGACGTCCAGCCGATCGTGACGCTCCGCTGAACCTGGACCTCGTCCTGTTGGGGACCGGCGCCTGGTCCCCCACCGCCGAGCGCGGCCTCACCTCCACGCTGATCGCCCGCGGCAGCGAGCACCTGCTCGTGGACTGCGGGGAGGGGACGCAACGGCAGATGACCCTGTCCTCCGCCGGCCTGGGACACGTCACCGCGATCCTCGTGACGCACTGCCATCCCGACCACGTCCTCGGCATCCCGGGCCTCTTCGCGACATGGTCGGACGCCCGGGACGCCCCCCTCCTCGTCGCCGGCCCGGAGGGCACCGCCCGGCTCCTCGCCGGGTTCCGGCGCTACCACGGCCGGCTCGCGTTCCCGCTCGAGGTGCGGGAGGTGCGGCCGGGGGACGAGCTGCGGCGGGAGGGGTACGCGCTGCGGGCCGTCGAGAGCCGGCACTCGGTGCCGTCGGTGGCGTGGGAGCTGGAGGAGGACCCGCGGCCGGGCCGTCTCGACGCGGAGGCCGCGGCGCGGCGAGGGGTGCGGGACGGCCGCGAGCTCGGGAAGCTCGCGGGGGGGACGGACGTGCGGCGGCCGGACGGGTCGGTGGTCGCGGCGCGGGAGGTGGTGGGGCCGCCGCGGCGCGGCCGGCGGATCGTGGTGACCGGCGACACGATGCCGGCGGCGGCGGTGGAGCGGGCCGCCCGCGGCGCGGACGTGCTGGTGCACGAGGCGACGTTCCTGCAGCGCGACGCGGACCTGGCGGCGCGGGCCGGGCATTCGACGGCGCGTGAGGCGGCGGGCGTCGCCGCCCGCGCCGGCGTGGAGCTCCTCGTCCTCACGCACGTCTCGCACCGGTACGCGGGCGCGGAGGTGGCGGAGGAGGCGCGCGCGGTGTTCCCCGCCGCCGTCGTGCCGGACGACCTCGACGCCGTGTCGGTGCCCCTGCCGGAGCACGGGCCGCCGGCGTTCCTGCCGGGGGGCGGCCGGGCGCGGCGCGGCGGGCGCGTCCCCGTGCCGCAGGACCGGTGAGGGCGCGGTGTGCCACCGGGTGACCGGTCGTGAGTGACGCGCCCGCCATCCCGGCGGGCGTGCGGATCCGGCTGGCACGCCCGGAGGACCGCGGGGAGATCATGATGCTGTACCGGCGGGAGAGCCGGCGGCCCCCGGACGCCGACCGGCTGCGGCGCCAGCTGGAGGCGCTGCCGGCGGTCGTCGCGCACGAGGGGAACGCGCTCGTCGGGTTCATCCACGCGCGCCGCATGGCGCCGGACGTCGCGGAGCTGTCGCAGATGGTCGTGGCGGCGCGGCTCCGCGGCCGCGGCGTCGGCGGCGCGATGGTGGCCGCGATGGAGGAGGCCCTGCGGGACGTGGGGGTGCGGGCCGCCGTGTTCACGAACAGTGTCCTTCACCCCGGCAACACGCGGGAGGGAAGCACGCGCGCCCGGCGGTTCTGGCTGCGGTGCGGCTACTGGGAGGTGCTGCAGACGGAGGGCGGCGCGACGGTGGTGTTCGCGAAGCGCCTGGAGGGGTGACGGCGCGTCAGCCGGCCGCGGCGGGCGCGGCGGCGGGGGCGCGGCACAGCCGCTGGTGCAGGAGGGCGCCGGCGCCGCCGAGGAGGGCGACCCCCGCGATCGTCGCCTGCAGCCCGACGGAGAACGCGAACGCCAGGTCCGCCCCCACCCCGTAGAGGGCGCCGAGCGGCGCGACGATGGCGAACTGCGTCACGCCGAGCCCGCCCGGGGCGGCGGCGACCACCCCGGCGACCGCCATGAGGGCGATGACGATGAGGCTCGCCTCCGGCGGGGCGGCGACCCCGAAGGCACGCAGGAGCGACGCGATGGTGGCGGCCTGCGCCAGAAGGGCGACCGCCTGCAGGGCGAGCGCGGCGAACGCGGGCCGGCCGGGGCGCAGCAGCCCGGCCCCCTCCGTGAACCCCGCTACGATGCG
>JBFLWO010000253.1:0-4208 GCA_040757755.1 Actinomycetota bacterium | reverse complement strand
GCCGGGCGCCGTGGATAGAGTCCCGGCGATGCCGCGTCTCCCCCGCCCGCCGCGCCCCGCCCCGAGCGTGATCGAGACGTCCGTCGAGATCGACGCGCCCGTCGAGCGCGTCTTCCGCTTCCACCTCGACACCCGCAACGCGCCGCTCGTGTCGCCGCCCGACTCGCGGATCGTGAAGGTGGACGGCACGTTCCCGGTCACGGAGGGATGCGAGGTCCGCCTCGTGATGCGGCAGAAGCCGCTTCCCCGCCCGATCGCGTGGGTGCTGCGCGTGGAGGCGGTCATCCCCAACAAGGCCCTCGTCGACGTCGCCGTGCGGTCCCCGTTCCCGTCGTGGCGGCACGAGCACCGCTTCGAGGCGCTGGGGCGCAACCGCACCCGGCTCACGGACCGCGTCACGTACACGCTTCCCGGCGGGCCGCTCGGCCCGGTCGTCGACCGCCTCCTCGTGCGGCGCATGCTGCGCAAGGCGTTCGCGCAGCGCCACGCGAACACGAAGGCGCTTCTGGAGCGCCGCTGAGGGCGATCGTCGCCGCGGCCCCCGGCGGGCCGGAGGTCCTGGAGATCCGGGAGGTGCCCGACCCGACGCCGGGGCCCGGGGAGGTGCTCCTCGCCGTGCATGCGACGGCGGTGAACCGCGCGGACCTGTTGCAGCGGGAGGGCCGTTACCCCCCGCCGCCCGAGGTGTCGCCCCTCTTGGGGCTGGAGGCCGCCGGCGCGGTGGCGGCGGTCGGGCCGGGCGTCGAGGGCTGGGCGCCGGGGGACGCGGCGATGGCGGTGGTGCCCGGCGGCGGCTACGCGGAGCTCGTCACCGTCCCGGCCGCCCACCTCATGCCGGTCCCCGCGGGCATGTCGCTCACCGAGGCGGCCGCGGTGCCGGAGGTGTTCCTCACCGCCTGGCGCGGCCTGCACGTGCTGGGGGGGCTCGCGGAGGGCGAGGTCGCGCTGGTCCACGCGGGCGGAAGCGGCGTCGGGACCGCCGCGGTGCAGGTCGCGCGCGAGCTGGGCGCGACCGCCGTCGCGACGTCGCGCGACGCCGCGAAGCTGCGCGTGGCGCAGGGGCTCGGGGCCCGCACGGTGGTGGTGGACGGCCGGTTCGCGGACATGGTGCGGGCGGCGGCGGGCGGCCGCGGCGCCGACGTGATCCTCGACCTCGTCGGCGCCGCCTACTGGGACGAGAACGTCGCGTCGCTCGCCCGGCTCGGCCGCATCGTCCTCGTCGGCCTCGTGGGCGGGCGGACGGCGCGGGTGGACCTGGCGCGGCTCCTGGCGCTGCAGGCGACGGTGCGCTCCGGCACGCTGCGGGGCAGCACCGTGGACGAGAAGGCGGCGCTCGTGGCGGGGTTCGCCGCGTGGGGGCTGCCGCGCCTCGCCGACGGGCGCCTGCGCCCCGTCGTGCACGACACGCTCCCGCTCGACCGCGCCGGTGACGCGCATCGCCTCGTCGCGTCGAACCGCGTCGTGGGGAAGGTGGTGCTCGCCGTCCGGGGCTGACGCCCGGCAGCGGCATCGGCATGCCGTTTCCGGGTAGGCTGGGGCCCCTCCCCGATTGCCCGCGATGGACGAGAACACCGCGCACAATCCCCCGTCCGGAGCCGAGAACGGCGCTGTCGCCGCGGTGGGGCGCACCCTGTCCGGCGTCGGCGTGGTGCTGGCGGTGCTGGTGGTGGTGGTCGCGTCTCCGGTCATCGCGCTGGTGACGAAGCTCGGGGACGTCGCCCTGGAGGTCCGGGACGCGTTCGTGCGGCCCCGCCCGTTCACGGGCGCCCGCCACGGCATGCCGTTCCTCGACCCCGCGCCGCCGCCGCGGCCGGCGTCACCGGACCCGCCGGACGGCGAGTAGTCCGGGGTTCACCCCGCGGGGCGGCGGGCCGATACCGGGGGCATGTCCCGGTCTGCTGCCGAGGGGCTCGCCGCTGCCCCGCCGGAGGATCTCGACGGCCGCTGGCGGCGGCGCGTCCTGGACGCCGCCGAGAGCCTGGCGTCCCCCGGCCCGGTGGTGGGCCGCGCGCTGGCGCTGCTCGAAGGGCCGTGGACGCCGTCGTCGATCGCCCGGTGCGTCGGGGAGAGCCCGGAGCTGACCGCCCAGATGATCCGGGCGGCGTCGAGCGCCCGGCTGGGGGGCCGCGTGCGCAGCCTGGAGGAGGCGGTGCTCCTCCTCGGCGCGAACGCGCTGCGCGGCTGGCTGGTGGCGGCCGCGACGTACCGGTTGATGGAGGCGCCGATCCCCGCGTACGGGCTGCGCCGCTACGCCCTGGTGTCCCACGGTCGGGAGACGGCGCGCACCGCCCAGTCGCTCGCGCGGCTCGTGTGCCCCCGGGAGGCGCCGCAGGCGTACCTCGTGGGCCTGCTGCACGACCTCGGCAAGCCGATCCTCGCGGCGGCCGGGGGGCTCGAGCTGAAGCAGGCGATCGACGGGCCTGCCGGCGGGGACACCTGCGACGCGGAGCGCAGCGTGTTCGGCGCGGACCACGCCCGCATCGGCGCGTGGATCTGCTCCCGGTGGGGCCTCGCGGACGACCTCGTCGCCGCGATCGCCGCGCACCATGCGGCGCCCGCGTCGCCGCTCGCCCGGGTGCTGCACCTGGCGAACATGATCGCCCACATCGACGACGACCCCGCCCTGATCGGCGCGATCCAGGAGGCGGGCGGCGACCTGGGCCTCGACCCCGCCGCGCTCGAGTCGGTCGCCGCCGGGGAGATGGGGGTGCCTCCCCCGCCGGGGCTCACCCCGCGGGAGGTGGCGGTGCTGCGCGGCCTGTCCGCCGGCCTGTCCGTGAAGGAGGTCGCCCTGAAGCTGGAGCTGTCGCCGAACACGGTGAACTACTACCTCCACCGCGTGTACCGGGTGCTCGGCGTGAGCGGCCAGACGCAGGCGGTGCTGGTGGCGGAGCGGGAGGGCTGGCTGTGAGCCCGCCCGACTCGTAAGGGTCTCTTCAGGCTTCGGAAAGCGGTGCGCAAGCCCCGGGGAGGACGGTACCGCGGTCACCGTCCACCGAGCAGGAGGCGCTCCACATGCGCACACGTCACCGCCTCGTCCGACTCGGCGCGACCCTCGCGGCCGCCGCCGTCCCCCTCGCCGTCGCCCCGGCGGCCACGCCCGCGACGGCGGCCCCGGTCGCGACCGTCGCGGACCCCTCCCTCGGGCGGATCCTCGCGACGCCCGGCAAGTTCGCGCTGTACACGTGGTCGCGGGAGAAGGCGGGCACGATCCGCTGCACCGGCGCCTGCGCCAAGGCGTGGCCGCCGCTCACGGTGAGGTCCGCGGCGAAGGTGCCGCGACGGGTCGCCGGCGTGAAGGGCACGTTCGGGACGATCCGGCGCCCCGGCGGGGCCCTGCAGGTCACGCACAACGGGAAGGCGCTGTACACGTACCGCGGCGACCCGCGCGGCATCGCGAGGTGCAACAACGTCGACGGGTGGTTCGCGGTGAAGGTGCGGTGACCCGGTCCGCGGCCCGCGGCCGCCGGGGTCGTGCCCCGACGGTCGCGGGCTGTCCCCCGCGACGGTCCGGTAGCGTTCCCCGCGACACCGGGATCGACAAAGGGGGCCTGACCATGAAGAAGCTCCTCCTGTTCCTCGGCCTCGCCGCCGCCGCCTACTGGTTCGTCCGGGGCCGCCTCGGCGGCGACATCGAGGAGTTCGCGTTCACCGAGGTCTCCCCCGCGGAGGCGGCCGAGCCCGTGGCCTCCCCGCCCGCGGCGGGCTGACGCCGCCGGGCCGGTGCTCAGGCTCCCGCCGGGGCTCCAGGCCGACCTCGACGCCCTCGATCCGGAGCTGCGGGCCGCCGCGCGCGCGATCGGGGCGGGTTTGCGCGCCGAGCTGTCCCGGATGCGCCCCGCCCTGTCGCGCGGCGACGGCGGCTCCGACGTCGACGCGGAGCTCGTGTCCCTCGACCTGGAGCACGAGGGCGGCGCGGACGCGGTGAGCCTGTCCGCGTGCCTCGCGGCGCACCGCGCGTACGTGACGGAGCGCGGCCACCCGGACGGCGTGAGCCTGGGTGCCCTCGCGATCGCCCGGCTGCTCGTGTGGGGGACGCGGGCGTCGCTCCTCGGCGCCGCGCCGCGCGTGCGGTGGATCGGCCCTCCGGGGCGGCGCCCCGACCTGGCGGACGACCAGGTGGCGCTGTCGGCGACGGCGGTGGCGTCCGTCGGCGGGGTCGAGCGGCGCGCCGGGGCCGTCGCCGTGGTGCAGAAGCCCGCCGCGGC
>JBFLWO010000252.1:0-4238 GCA_040757755.1 Actinomycetota bacterium | reverse complement strand
CATGGCGGCACCGCACGGCAGACGCCGCGCAGGTGACATCCGTCACGAAACAGCGGGCGACCGTCCTCACCCTCATCGGGTGTGCGGCGCACGGGTCTGTGGCTTCTCCCAGGGCGCGCGTTGCGACGCGGCACTGCGCGCCCGTCACCGCGGGGCGAGAGGACCCCCTGCACCGACGCGGCGCCACCGGCGATCCGACTCGGACGTCGGTGATCGGCGGCCGGACCGGTATCGGGCGGCGGACTTCCGACGCGGGGCACTAGGCTGCGGCGACCGCCCGCGACCTGGAGGTGCCGTGAACGAGAGGAACTCGGTCCGCCGTGGCCGGCTCACGGCCCGCGGCCCGGCCCGTGGACGGTTGCGCCACGCCGACACCGGCCTGCTGAGCCGCCCGGAGGACCCCGGCTTCGTCCACAGCGACCCGTGGCGCGCGCTGCGGATCCTCGGCGAGTTCGTCGACGGCTTCGACGCCCTCGCCCGCGTCGGCCCCGCCGTGTCGGTGTTCGGGTCCGCGCGGATCGGCGAGGACCACCCCTGCTACGCGGCGGCGCGCGACGTGGGGCGGGGCCTCGCGGAGCGCGGCTACGCCGTGATCACGGGCGGCGGCCCCGGCGCGATGGAGGCGGCCAACCGCGGGGCCACCGAGGCCGGCGGGCTGTCGATTGGCTGCAACATCGAGCTGCCGCACGAGCAGGAGCCGAACCGCTACTCGAACCTGATGATCGACTTCCGCTACTTCTTCGTCCGAAAGACGATGTTCGTGAAGTACGCCGTCGGGTTCGTCGTCTTCCCCGGCGGCTTCGGCACCCTCGACGAACTGTTCGAGGCGCTCACGCTCATCCAGACGGGGAAGGTCGCGAGCTTCCCCCTCGTCCTCTACGGGTCGGAGCACTGGTCCGGGCTCCTCGACTGGGCCCGGACCCACATGGTCGGCCACGGGATGGTCGACGCCCGCGAGCTCGACCTCATCGCGGTGAGCGACTCCCCCGACGAGATCTGCGAGCTCGTCACCGGAGGACGCCGCGTGAAGTGACCCCGACGGGCCCGCCCCCTCGGGGCAGGCCCCCGGAGCCCGCTCCGGACGGTTCTCCGGAACCCCTGGAGCGGGGGCGCTACCCCACCGCCCGGGCGAGCTCCTCCAGGGTGGTGTGGCCCGACAGGACCTTCAGGAGCCCGTCCTCCCGCATCGTCCGCATCCCCTCCCGCCGCGCCTGACGGCGGATCTCCTCCGACGACGCCCCCGCCACGGTGAGGCGCTCGATCTCCTCGCTCATGCTCAGCACCTCGAACACGCCGAGGCGCCCCCGGTACCCGGTGTCGGAGCAGCGCGGGCAGCCCCGCGCCCGGTAGACGGGGGCCGGGTCCGGCAGGCCCCGCGGCAGGGACGGCACGCCCGCCGCGTCGCGCAGCACGGCGTGCGACACGGTGGTCTGCTCCCGGCAGTGCGGGCACAGCCGCCGCGCGAGCCGCTGCGCGAGGATCGTCACCACGGCGCTCGCCGACAGGAACGGCTCCACCCCCATCTCCGCGAGCCGGGTGAGGCCGCCCGCCGAGTCGTTCGTGTGGATCGTGGCCAGCACGAGGTGCCCGGTGAGGGCCGACTCGATCGCGATCTGCGCGGTCTCCCGGTCCCGGACCTCCCCGATCATCACGATGTCCGGGTCGCACCGCAGGATCGACCGGAGGCCCGCGGCGAACGTGAGCCCCGCCTTCTGGTTCACCTGCACCTGGTTCACGCCGGGGAGCCGGTACTCGACGGGGTCCTCGACGGTGATGATGTTCTTCTCCTTCGAGTTCACCTGGTTCAGCGCGGCGTACAGCGTCGTCGACTTGCCCGACCCGGTGGGGCCCGTCACGAGCACCGCCCCGTACGGCCGCCGGTAGCCGCCCTCGAACCGGCCGAGCGTGTCGGCCGTGAAGCCGAGCTCGCTCAGCTTCAGGAGGACGTTGCTCTTGTCGAGCACCCGCATCACGACCTTCTCGCCGTACACGGTGGGCAGGCTCGCGACGCGCATGTCGAGGGAGCGCCCCCCGACGTTCAGCCCGATGCGCCCGTCCTGCGGCACGCGCTTCTCGGCGATGTCGAGGTCCGCCATGATCTTGATGCGGCTCACGAGTCCCCCCGCCATGCGCCGCGGCACGCTCGTGACCTGGCGCAGCACGCCGTCGATGCGGTAGCGCACCACCATCTCGCCGCCCTGCGGCTCGAAGTGGATGTCGGACGCCCTCTCGTCGACGGCGCGGGCGATGAGGGAGTTCACGAGCCGCACCACGGGGGCGTCGTCCACGGCGAGGCTGATGTCCGCCTGGCCGGTCTCCGCGGGGCCGTCCGCCTCGATGGTCTCCTCGATGATGTCGGCGACGACGTGGTCGATGGCCCCGGCGTACGACAGGAGCTCGCGGATGTCGTCGGGCATCGCGAGGACGGCGCGCACGTCGGCGCGCAGCAGGATGCGGATGTCGTCGATGGCGAAGACGTTCGCGGGGTCCGCCATCGCCACCACGATGGTGCCGTCCGGGTCGCGGCGCACCGGCACCGCGGAGTAGCGCCGCGCGCTGCGCTCGTCGATGAGCTGCGCCACCTCGGTGTCGACGCCATCGGCGAGCGTGTAGAAGTCCACGCCCGCGCGGTGCGCCATGGCGCGGCCCAGCTGGTCGCGCGAGATGGTCTGCTCCGCCACGAGGAGATCCCCGACGCGTCGCCCGTCGGCCCGCTGGCGGGCGAGCGCCGCGTCGAGCTGGGCCTGGGTGATGTAGCCGAGCTTCACGAGCGTCGCCCCGATCGGCTCCTTCCCGCTGCCGCGGCGCGCCGGCACCACCGCGGCGAGGGCCGCCCGCGGGGGCCGCGACCCGGGTGGGTGCGCGGGATCGGCCGCCGCCGTGGACGCGGGGATCTGGGCGGCCCGGCGCGGACGCGGCAGGGCGCCCTGCGTCTGCGGCGCGGGCGGGGACGGGGGGCGGTGCGGCGCGTCCTGCGGGTGCGGGGGCGCCGGTCGCTTCTGGAACAGGGGCACGGGCGGCGACTCCTCGACGGGGCGGGCCTCCAACAGAGGATCGGCCCGGCCGCCCCCGCGC
This sequence comes from Actinomycetota bacterium, assembly GCA_040757755.1. Lineage (GTDB taxonomy): Bacteria > Actinomycetota > Thermoleophilia > Miltoncostaeales > Miltoncostaeaceae > JBFLWO01. Next base: position 1,163 of record JBFLWO010000252.1, on the reverse strand, counting down.
TTAACCGCCCTCAGCCTCCGCCGGCGAGGGCCTCCCGCATCGCGGCGACGGGGGGCTCCCGACCCGTCCACTGGGAGAACGCGGCCGCCCCCTGGTGCAGGAGCATCGCGAGGCCGTCGACGGGGCGGGCGCCGCGGGCGGCGGCGGCGGCGAGCCACGGGGTGCCGCCCGGCCGGTACACGATGTCGACCGCGACCTGGCCGGGGCCGAGTCCGTCGAGGGGGAGCTCCGGCGGCACGTCGTCCATTCCCATCCCGAGGCTCGTGGTGTTCACCACCAGGGCGCAGCCGGCGGCGACGCGGTCGAGCTCGCCGCGGCGGAACTCCACGGGCTCGCCCAGCTCCGCGGCCTTCTCGGGCGTGCGGTTCGCGACCAGCAGGCGGGCGCCGCGCGACCGCAGGGCGTACGCGACGGCCCGGCCGGCCCCGCCCGCGCCGATCATGAGGACGTCCGCCCCGGCGAGGTCCACGGGGGCGTCCTCGTCGACGGCGCGCAGGAACCCCTCGGCGTCGGTGTTGTCGGCGCGGAAGCCCCCGTCCCCGTCGGGGACGAGCGTGTTCGCGGCCCCGATCGCCTCCACGGCGGGCGACACGGCGGAGCACAGCGGCAGCACGGCCTGCTTGTGGGGGATCGTGACGTTCAGGCCCGCGCACCCGGCGGCGGCGAGGCCGGCGACGGCGGCGGGGAGGCGCTCCGGCGCGACCGGGAACGCGAGGTACGCCCAGTTCAGGCCCAGGCGCGTGAACGCGGCGTTGTGCATCGCCGGGGACAGGGAGTGCTCCACCGGCCAGCCGAGGATGCCCGTCATGCGCGTGTGGGAGTCGATCCGCACCGCCGGGATCCTGCCAGGATCGAGTCCCCGCGGGGCCTCGCCCCCACCGTCAAGGTACGTCCGGACGGGGCCGATGTGCAGCACACGCCCGGAGTGGGACCGTCCCCGCCCGCCGGATGTGCCGCGCATGAACGAGGAGACGGTCCACCACGCCCCAGGGATCGCCGCGCACGGCGCGCGGACGGGGGTCCCGCGCGCGGTGCAGGCGGCGGTCGGGCTGGCGGCGGCGGGGATCGCGTTGCAGGCGGCGGGCGCCATTGCGCACGACCCCGGGACGGCGCTTCCGGGCGTGGTCGACGGCGCCGTCGCCGCCGCCGTCCTCCTCCTCGTG
>JBFLWO010000251.1:0-4256 GCA_040757755.1 Actinomycetota bacterium | reverse complement strand
TTCGCCGCCGTCGCACCACTCCAGCCCGTCGCATGGAGCGACGGCGGCCTCGTCTGCGCGCCGCGGGCCGCGCCCGACCTCGCCGGCCCCGCGCTGCGCCGCTGCCCCCTGCCGGTGCGCCCCGTCGGCGAGGTCCCCGGGTGGCCCGCGCCGCCGAGCGACACCGTCGCCGGCTGGTACCGCCGCGGGCCGGACCACCTCCCCGCCCCCGCCGGCGTGCGCGAGATCCTCCAGGTCGACGGGCCCGCGTTCGGCGCCGCCGGCCACGAGACGACGGCCCTCGCCCTCGCCGCCATCGACATGCTCGAACCCGGACCGGCGGTCGACGCGGGCTGCGGCTCCGGCACCCTCGCCCTCGCCTGGGCGACCCTGGGGCGCGGCCCCGTGGAGGCCGTCGACCTCGACCCCGACGCCGTCCGCCAGACCGCGGACGCCGCCCGCCTCACCGGACTCGACGGCCGGCTGCGGGTGCGCCGCGACGCCCTGGAGAGGGTGCGTGTCGGCGACCGGGTGCTCCTCGCCAACCTGCCGCCCGCCGCCCACCTCGCCCTCCGCGCCGCGGTGACGGAGCCGCCGCGCGCCGCCGTCCTCACCGGCGTGCGCCGCGGCGCCGGGAGGGACGTCGCCGACCACTACCTGCGCCTCGGCATGCGGGTTCGGTCCGTGGCGCGGCTCGGACGGTGGGAGCGGTGGCTCCTGGTGCGCCCATGAGGCGCGTGTGGGGCGCGTGGGCCGCCCTCGTCCTGTTCGCCCTCGGCACCAGCCTCATCACGCCGCTCATCCCCCTCTACCAGGACCGGCTGGGGTTCAGCGACACCGTCGTGACGCTGTTCCTCGTCGCGTACGTCGTCACCCTCGTCCCGTCGATGCTCACCCTGGGCCAGGTGTCCGACCAGGTGGGGCGGCGGCCCGTGCTCCTCGCCGCGCTCGTCGTCCTCGGCCTCGCGCAGGCGTACCTCGCCACCGAGCCGCCGCTGTGGGGGCTCCTCGTCGCCCGCGCCGTGCAGGGCGCCGCCACCGGCGCCTACTTCGGGACGTGCACCGCGTTCCTCGTCGATGCCGCCCCGCCGGGACGGCGGATGCTCGTCGCCACCCTCGGCTCCGTGTCGATCCGCCTCGGCCTCGGCCTCGGCCCCGGCATCGGCGGGATCCTCGCCGAGTACGCCGGCAGCCCCCTGCGGCTGCCGTTCGTCCTGCACCTCGCCGCCATCGCCCTCGCCGTCGCGATCGTCGCGGCGCTGCCCGAGACGGTCGCCCGGCGCCCGCGGCGGCCCCTGCGCCTGCGCCTCGAGGTGCCGGCCGCGGAACGCGCCGTGTTCTGGCGCGTCCTCGTCCCGTCCGGGATGCTCTTCAGCCTGTTCGACGGCGTCGCCCTCGCCCTCATCCCCGTGTACGAGGTGCGCGTCCTGGAGGTGACGAACTACGCGCTCGTCGGCGCCGCCGGGTTCCTCGTCCTGGCCTCCGGCTCCGTCAGCCAGCTCCTCCTGCCGCGGCTGCGGGCGGAACGCGCGATCGCGTGGGGCCTCGCCGCCGCCACGATCTCCTCCCTCGGCGTCGTCGCCGGCGCGCCGCTCGAGTCGACCGCCCTCGTCCTCACCGCCGTCGCCGCCACCGGCGCCGCCTGCGGCCTCGTGTTCAAAGGCGGCGTGGACCTGTGCACCGTCATCGCCCCCGCCGAGGACCGCGGCAAGCTGATCTCCGCCTACTACGTCGCCTGCTACCTCGGCGGGTTCTCCGTGCCGCTCCTCGTCATCGGCGTGCTGTCCGACCTCATCGGGCTCACCGCCGCCCTCGCCTGCCTGTCCGGCATCGCCGCCGCCGGGTCCCTGTGGACCGCCGGGGTGGGCCTGCACGCCGTCGGCGGGCTCACCCCCGGCCCCGCCGTCGCGGCGAGCGCGCCCCGGAAAGAGGGATAGACTCGGCCGGGATGACGGACGTTCGCTCCGACGCTCCGATCCCCGAGGCGCTCGCGAGCGCGATCCTCACCGCCCAGGTCCCCGTGATGCTCACCGGGATCCGGCTCGGCGAGCAGGAGCCCATGGAGCTGTCCCGGCGCGGCGAATGGTCGCAGCGCGCCAGCCTGGAGGCGTTCCTCACCGACCCCGCCCGGTTCTGGGAGTACTTCTACCCGCGGGGCCTCGAGATCGCGGCGCGCACCCCCAACGCCGGGCACCTGGCGATCGCCCGGCTGCAGCAGGCCGGCCTGCTCGCCCACCTCATCACCCAGAGCTCCGACCGGCTCCACCAGAAGGCGGGAAGCAGCGACGTGGTGGAGGTGTACGGCAACCTCACCGTCGCGCGGTGCGACCGCTGCGGCGAGCGGTACGGCCTGCCGGAGATCGGCAGCCTCATCGCCGCGTCCCCCGACGGCGTGCCCCGCTGCACCATCGCCGAATGCGGCTACCCGCTGCGCCCCGCCGGCACCCTGTGGGCGGAGCCCCTCCCCCCCGCCGCCGTGAGCCGGGCGTGGGAGATCGCCGCGCAAGCCGACCTGTTCATCGTGCTCGACTCCCCCCTCCGCACCGCCCCCATCTCCCTGCTCCCCTCCGTCCCCCTCACCCGCCGCCGCCCGCTGGTGATGATCGGCAGCGTCCCCACCCAGTACGACCGGTACGCCGCGGTCGTGTCGCGCGAGCCCACCATCGAGGTGCTCACCGCCCTCGTCGACCTCGTCTGCCCCGCGCCGCGCCCGTGAAGAGCGTCGACGTCGCGCCGCTCTTCCGGCTCGACGGGCACGCGGCGATCGTCACCGGGGCGTCCTCCGGCCTCGGCCGGATGATCGCGCACGCCCTCGCGTCCGCCGGCTGCGCCGTCCTCGCCGCCGCCCGCCGCGGCGACCTGCTCGCCGGGCTCGCCGCCGACATCGCCGCGGCCGGGGGCCGCGCCGCCGTGGAGGTGGCCGACGTGCGCGACCCCGACCACGCGGAGCGCCTCGTCACCCGCGCCGTCGAGGAGTTCGGGCGCCTCGACGGGGTCGTGCTGAACGCGGGCGTCGCCGCCGCCGGCCCCGCCGAGACGGAGGACCCGGCGGTGTTCGCGGACGTCCTCGCCGTGAACGTCACGGCGCAGGTCGCGCTCGCCGCGGCCGCCGCCCGCCACATGATCCCCGCCGGGGGCGGCTGGATGATCGCCCAGTCCTCGATCCTCGCCCGCCGCGCCGCGACCGGCGCCGGCGTCGCCGGGTACGTCGCCAGCAAAGGCGCGATCGAGTCCCTCGTCCGCGAGCTCGCCCGCCAGTGGGCGCCCCACGGCATCCGGGTGAACGCCCTCGCGCCCGGCGTGTTCCTCACCGACATGAACGCGCCGCTGCTCGCCGGGGAGGGACGCATGCGCGCCGTGATGGCGCGGATCCCCCTCGGCCGCACCGGCACGCCCGCGGACATCGCGGGCGCCGCCGTGTTCCTCGCGAGCCCCGCGGCGGCGTACGTGACGGGACAGGTCCTGCCCCTCGACGGCGGGATGACCTGCTGGTGACAACGACTGGAGGCACGATGAGCGATGCGGACGCGGTGATCCTGAGCGCCGTCCGGACACCGATCGGCACGTTCGGGGGGGCGCTCGCCGGCGTCCCCGCCGTCGAGCTCGGCGCCGTGGCGGTGCGGGAGGCGCTGCGCCGCGGCGGCATCCAGCCGGGCGACGTCGAAGAGGTCGTGATGGGCAACGTCCTGTCCGCCGGCCTGGGGCAGAACCCGGCGCGGCAGGCGGCCCTACGCGCCGGCCTGCCGGACGCCGTCCCCGCCATGACCGTCAACAAGGTGTGCGGCTCCGGCCTGAAGGCCGTCGCCCTCGCCGCCCAGGCGGTGCGGGCCGGGGACGCCGGCGTCGTCGTCGCCGGCGGCATGGAGAACATGAGCGCCTCCCCGTACCTCCTCGAGAAGGCCCGCACCGGCTACCGGATGGGGGACGGCGCCCTCGTCGACGTGATGATCCGCGACGGGCTGTGGTGCGCCATGGAGGACTGCCACATGGGGATCACCGCGGAGAACATCGTCACCGAGCACGAGATCACCCGCGAGGACCAGGACGTGTTCGCCGCCGAGAGCCAGCGCCGCGCCGCCGCCGCCATCCGCGCCGGCCTGTTCCGCGACGAGATCATCCCCGTCCGGGTGCCGCAGCGGCGCGGCGACCCGGTCGTCGTCGACACCGACGAGCACCCCCGCCCCGACACCACCCCGGACGGCCTCGCGAAGCTGCGCCCCGCGTTCACCGGCACCGGCAGCGTCACCGCCGGCAACGCCTCCGGCATCAACGACGGG
>JBFLWO010000250.1:0-4264 GCA_040757755.1 Actinomycetota bacterium | reverse complement strand
GTGTGGAGGATGAGTGACGAGGCTTTACATGAACAATATGTCCGGATGTCGAGAGGAGATCGCAAAGCTCGATTCCACTGCGATACCCTCTAACAGGTACGAGTTTCTTATCCAAACAAAGCATCGTGCGGAATCCGGGCCAAGGCGATCACCGTTCCGGAGCATGCCGATCACCGTTCCGATTCAAGGCGATCACCGTTCCGGGCATGCCGATCACCTCCGTGCACACGGGGTGGGAGGGTAGCGACGCTGGATAGCTGACGGGCCAACCTGGGCCTCCTCGGAGGTGCCAGTTGGCTCAAGAAAGGCTGTCCATGCGGAAGATTCGTGAGATCGTTCGGTTGCGGTTTGGGGCCGGGCTCTCGCACCGTCAGATTGCGCGGAGCGTCGGGGTGGGGCAGACGACGGTCTCCGACTACCTGTCCCGATTCCGAGCGGCGGGGCTGTCCTGGCCGCTCGGACCGGATCTCGACGACGAGGGGGCGCTGGAGGCGCTCCTGTTCGGCGGACCGCGTCAGCGGGTTCCGACGAGGGTCGTTCCGGACTGGGCGCGGGTGCACGATGAGTTGCGGGATCACAAGCACGTGACGCTCGCGCTCGTATGGGAGGAGTATCGGCGCGAGCATCCGGACGGCTACGGCTACAGCCAGTTCTGTGATCTCTATCGGCGGTGGACGCGGACGCTCGACGTCACGATGCGGCAGCACCACCGGCCAGGCGAGAAGATGTTCGTGGACTTTTCGGGCGGAACGATCCCGGTCGTGGACGAGGTCACGGGAGAGGTTCGGCACGCGAAGCTCTTCGTGGCGGTGTTGGGATTCAGCAACTACATGTATGCCGACGCGGTCTTTTCGGAGGATCTTCCGACCTGGATCGGACAGAACACGAAGGCGGTGGAGTTTTTCGGGGGCACGCCCCGGATCGCGGTGCCGGACAATCTGAAGGCGGGGGTGACGAGGCCGTGCCGCTACGAGCCGGAGTTGAACCCGGCGTATGCGGAGTGGGGGCGGCACTACGAGGTCGCGGTGATCCCGGCGCGGGTGAGGCGGCCGAGGGACAAGGCGAAAGCCGAGGTGGGGGTCCAGATTGCCGAGCGGTGGATCCTGGCGGCGCTTCGCCACCGGGCGATGCGGAGCCTCTCGGAGCTTCGAGAGGCGGTCCGGGGGCTTCTGGAGCGGATCAACGCGCGGAAGATGAAGAAGGTCGGCATGAGTCGGCGCGAGATTTTCGAGGCCAAGGAGCGGGCGGTGCTTCGGCCGCTTCCGGCCGCGCGGTTCGAGATGGCCGAGTGGAAGAAGGCGCGGGTGAACATCGACTACCACGTCGAGTTCGACCGGCATTACTACTCGGTCCCCTTCCGGTTTGCGCGCCAAGAGGTCGAGGTCCGGGCGACGGCAGGGACGGTGGAGATCCTGGCTTCGGGCAAGCGGATCGCGTCGCATCCTCGGAGCGGAGAGAAGTTCCGGCACACGACCGTTGCCGAACATATGCCGAAGTCGCACCGGGCGGCGGGGGAGTGGACGCCGAGTCGGATCTTAGCGTGGGCGGGGAAGGTCGGCCCCGAGACGGCGTCGTTCGTGAAGGAACTATTGGAGCGGCGGCCGCATCCGGAGCAGGGCTTCCGTGCCGCGCTCGGGGTGTTGCGGCTGTCGAAGAGTTACGAGGCGTCGCGGCTGGAGCGTGCATGCGAGCGGGCGGCGAGTTACCGGAGCTACTCGTATCGGAGCGTCGAATCGATCCTGAAGGCCGGCCTCGACGGCCGCCCGCCGCGGCGGCGGGAGGACGGGAGCGAGCAGATCCCGCTCCACGAGAACCTGCGCGGCCCGGACTACTACCACTGAAGGAGGAGAAGAGATGCTGACGGAAGCGACGATCGACCGACTGAACGCGATGAAGCTCCATGGGATGGCCGAGGGGTTCCGGAGGTGGTGTGAACAGGGCGATCGGGGCATCGAGGCGGCAGATCTATTGGGGATGCTCGCCGACGCGGAGTGGTCGGCGCGGGAGAACAAGAAGCTCTCGCACCGCCTGCGGCGGGCGAAGTTCCGGTTGAGCGCGGCCTGCATCGAGGACGTGGACTACCGCCCCACGCGCGGGCTGGCGAAGTCGCGGGTGCTCGAACTGGCGACCTCGCGTTGGATCACGGAGAAGAGGAACCTGATCGTCACGGGAGCGACGGGGACCGGGAAGAGCTACCTGGCCTGCGCCCTGGGCCAGAAGGCGTGCCGGGACGGCCACACCGTTCTCTACCTGCGTCCTTCGCGCCTGTTCGACCTGCTCTACCAGGCGCACGGCGACGGGACGTATCGCCGCGTCCTGGCTCGGATCGCGAGGACCCAGCTTCTCATCATCGACGACTTTGCGCTCGAGCCGCTCGACGCCGAGGCGCGGCGCAACCTGTTGGAGATTCTCGAAGACCGCTACGGTGCGTCCTCGACGCTCGTGACCAGCCAGCTCGACCCCAAGAACTGGCACGGCGTCATAGGAGACGCCACGATTGCGGACGCGGTTCTGGATCGGCTCGTGCACAACGCGGAACGGATCAAGCTCGCGGGCGAATCCCTGCGCCGGATCCAGCCGTCGGGATCCGGCCGAAAGGAGGGCGCTACAAGCAGGAAGTGACGCGGCCCGCCCCGCTCTTGTCGAGCGGGTCAGGCCAGATTACAAAACCCTAACCAGCGTCGCTTCGCTCCGACGACCGGTCGGCATGGATCGGAGAGGCGGTCGGCATCCGGACGGGCGGTCGGGATTTTCCCACTCTCTGTTGAACATCGATAGCGGCCCTCCCCCCGAGGGGTAACCTCGGGGTGGAAGGAAAACTCAACCACCTGGGGCTTCTGAAGGAGGCGTCCAGGGATTGGAGGGCTCGCATGGCAATTCTGGGCAAGAAGGGCGTCGGGCGCAAGTACGCCCGCGTGGTGGATGTGAAGAACGACGAAGGTCTCCGGAGCGTCCTGCGGAGCGCCCTCGTGGGGTTCGTGGTCGATGCGGGTGTGGCGAAGTTCCGCCAGATCCTCGACGACGAGGTCGAAGCGCTCGCCGGTCCGAAGTCGAAGAAGAACCCGGACCGCACGGCGGTGCGATGGGCGACGGCCCAGGGCGCGTTTCTCCTTGGCGGACGGAAGGTGCCCCTCGAATACACGCGCCTTCGGACCAAGGACGGGCGCCGCGAGATCGTTCCCCTCGCCGCCGCTCTCGCCCGCCGCACGGACCTTCTCGGCGAGCACATCCTCTCGCAGATCTTCGGGGGGCTGGCGGGCGCGAGATACGGGGAGAATCTCCAGGCACCCGAGATCGGATACGGCGCCACGAGATCCTCGGTCAGCAGACATGTCGCGGTAGCGGGCCGGGCCGCGCTCGATCGCCTGATGAGCCGCGATCTCTCGGGGCTCGAACTCGTCGCCCTGATGATCGACGGCCTCTCCTTCGCCGAGACAACCGTCGTAGCGGCCCTGGGAATCGATCGGGCGGGCCGGAAACACCCCCTGGGCGTGTGGGACGGCGCGACGGAGAACGCGACCGTATGCAAGGAACTCCTCGCCAACCTCATCGAGCGAGGCCTCGCGTTTCGGCGGGGCCTCGTCGTCATCGACGGGTCGAAGGCGCTCCGCAAAGCCGTGCGCGACACCTGGGGCGACGAGGTCCTCGTCCAGCGGTGCAGAATCCACAAGATGCGCAACCTCGAGGACCACCTCCCGAAGAAGCGTCACGGCTGGGCGCGGCGGCTCTTCTGGGCGGCCATGGCCGAGAAGAACGCCGACCGCGCGGCCAAGGCCCTCGCGGCCCTCGGACGCCTGCTGGAGAAGGAATCGCCCAGCGCCGCCGCGAGTCTGCGCGAGGGGATCGGCGAACTTCTCACGACGAAGCGCCTGGGACTCCCCGACGCCATCGAGCGCGCGGTCTCGACGACGAATCTCCTGGAGAGCGCCCTCGCGCAAGTGCGCGGCCGCACCCGCAACATCAAGCGGTGGCGGGGCGGCGCGATGATTCTTCGCTGGGCGGGAGCGGCGTTCGAGCACGCGGGCAAGAGGTGGAACCGGATCCGCGGTCATCGTGAGATCCCGTTCCTCCTCGCCGCGCTCGACCGGCATTTCGGCGTGGTCGAGCAGGCGAAGGTGGCATAAGGTGACTCACACGGTCGCTTCGGTGTTCAACAAGAGGTGGGATATTCCCCCCCGGGGGTGTGGAGAACCCGAAGAAAAATCTTATGGGCCGCGGCAATTCGAGGCTCCGGCACAACAGTAGTAGTCATGGGTGTAGGCGT
>JBFLWO010000249.1:0-4270 GCA_040757755.1 Actinomycetota bacterium | reverse complement strand
GATCGCGGCGGCGTGCGGCGTCACCGCCGTCGTGTACCTCGGGTACCTGGGCGTGCTGCGCCTGGCGGGGATCGGCGTGTAGCCGGTGGGCGGCGCCCGGGAGGGCGGGCCCGCGGGGCCGGCGGGCCGGCCCGGGCTGTCGTCGCGGGAGGCGCGGCGGCGCCTGATCGCGGAGGGGCCGAACGAGCTTCGCCGCCGCGGCCGCCGCCGCTGGCCGCACGAGCTCGCCGTGCAGCTCGCGCACCCCCTCGCGCTTCTTCTGTGGGTCGCGGCGGCGCTGGCGTTCGCCGCGGTCAGCGTCACCCTGGGCGCGGCGATCGTCGCGGTGATCCTCGTGAACGCCCTGTTCGCCTTCGCCCAGGAGCAGCAGGCGGAGCGCGCGGTCGAGACGCTGCAGCGCTACCTGCCCGCCCACGCCGCGGTGGTGCGTGACGGGCGGTTGCAGCAGGTGGAGGTGCGCGACCTGGTGCCGGGGGACCTCGTCCTGCTGGAGGAGGGGGCGCGGATCTCGGCGGACGCGCGGCTCGTGGCGGGGGCGGTGGACGTCGACCTGTCGGCCCTGACGGGGGAGAGCCTGCCGGTGCTTCGCGCCGCCTCGCCGCCGGGCGCCGCGCCGCCGCGCGACGGCCGGGACCTGGTGTTCAGCGGCACCACCGTGACGGGCGGGGAGGCGTGGGCGGTGGTCGCCGCCACCGGCATGCGGACGGAGCTCGGGCGGATCGCCGCCCTGACGGAGCGCACCGGGCGGGAGGAGAGCCCCCTGGAGCGTCAGGTGCGGCGCGTCGCCTGGCTCGTGGCTCTGGTGGCCGTGGCGGTGGGCGTGCTGTTCCTGCCGCTCGGCGTCTTCGCCGCCGGCCTCTCGTTCGGCGACGCGATGAGCTTCACGGTGGGGCTCATCGTCGCGAACGTGCCGGAGGGGCTCCTCCCCACCATCACCCTGGCGCTCGCCATCGGGGTGCGGCTCCTCGCCCGGTCGGGGGCGCTGGTGAAGCGCCTGTCCGCGATCGAGACCCTCGGGTCGACGACGGTGGTGTGCACCGACAAGACCGGCACGCTCACCGAGAACCGCATGGAGGCGGTGGCGGTGTGGACGGCGGCGGGGGCGGTGGAGCGGGCTCCGGGGGCGCCGCCGGACGCCTGGCCGGGCACCGGCGCCGCGGTGCGGGAGCTCGTGCGGGTGCTGGCGCGCTGCACCACGGCGGAGCCGGCGGCGGGCGGCGCGCTGGGCGACCCGACGGAGGTCGCGCTGCTGCGCCTCGCCCGCGACGCGGGGGTGGCCGCCGATCCCTCGGACCGTGACGCCCGCCGCGTGGCCCGGTTCTCGTTCGACCCGGTGCTGCGCCTGATGTCCACCGTCGACGCGGAGGACGACGGCGCATGGATCGACGTGAAGGGGGCGCCGGAGGAGGTGCTGGCGCGCTGCGACGCCCTCCTCGACGGGGACGGGACGGCGCGTCCACTTGATGCCGGCCGGCGGGCGGCCGCGGCGGACGCGGCGGACCGCTTCGCGTCGCGTGGCCTGCGCGTGCTGGCCGCCGCCCGTCGCCCCCTGCCGGCGGGACAGCCGGTGCCGCGGCACCGTGACGAGGCGGAGGCGGGGCTGTGCCTCGTGGGGCTCGTCGCGATGGTGGACCCGCCGCGGCCGCAGGTGGCGCCCGCGGTGGCGCGGTGCCGCGCCGCCGGGATCCGCATCGTGGTGGTGACGGGAGACGCCCCGGCGACGGCGCGGGAGGTCGCCCGGATGGTGGGGATCGTCGGGGACGCGCCGCGGGTCGTGACGGGGGCGGAGCTCGACGCCCTGGGCGAGGACGAGCTCGACGCGTTGCTGCGCGACGCGCCGGAGCTGATCGTGGCCCGAAGCTCCCCGGAGGGGAAGCTGCGCATCGCCGACGCGCTTCGGGCGGAGGGGCACGTGGTGGCGATGACCGGTGACGGGGTGAACGACGCGCCGGCCCTGCGCCGCGCCGACATCGGCATCGCGATGGGGGCGAGCGGCACGGACGTGGCCCGGGAGGCGGCGACGATGGTCCTGACCGACGACGACTTCGCGTCGATCGTGGAGGCGGTCGAGTCGGGGCGCCGCGTCTACGACAACGTCCGCAAGTTCATCCTCTACATCTTCGCCCACCTCCCGCCGGAGGTCGTGCCGTTCCTCGTGTTCGCGCTGTCCGGCGGGGCCGTGCCGTTGCCGCTCACGGTGCTGCAGATCCTGGCGGTGGACCTCGGCACCGAGACGCTGCCGGCGCTCGCCCTGGGGCGGGAGCCGGCGGAGCCGGGGGTGATGGCGCGCCCGCCGCGTCCGCGCCGGGAGGGCGTGATCCGGCGGTCGCTCCTGGTGCGGGCGTGGGCGGTGATGGGGCTCGTGTCGGCGGCGCTCGTCACCGGCCTGTACCTCCTCACCCTGTGGCGGGCCGGCTGGTCGCCGGGGGACGCCGTCGACGCGGGAAGCCCCCTGCACGACGACTACCTGCGGGCGACGACGATGACGTTCGCGGGGATCGTCGCCTGCCAGGTGGGCACGGCGATGGCGTCCCGCGCGGAGCGGGTGTCGCTGCGGCGGGTGGGGGTGGCGTCGAACCCGCTCCTTCTGTGGGGCATCGCCTTCGAGGTCGCGTTCACCGCGGCGATCGTCTACGCGCCGCCGCTGCAGTCCCTGTTCGGCACCGCCGCCCTCGGCGCGACCGACCTCCTGCTCCTCGCGCCGCTCCCCCTCGCCGTGTGGGGCGCGGACGAGGGGTACCGCGCCTGGCGGCGGCGCGCCGCGCCGGCCGGGGCGGCGACGGCGGCGGCGACGTGACCGGGGGCCGCGGTCACAACGGGACGGATCCACCGTCGAACATGGTGAGAGCAGAGGAGCCGCGGCATCGAGACCGTGGCGACGACCACGAACGGAGGCCCCCCATGGGACACGACGGACGCCACGAGGCGGCACCGGGCACGCCGCAGGAGCTGATGCGGTGCTTCTCGGAGAGGGCCGCCGCCGGTGACGGCGCCGGCCTCGCCGCCCTCTACGAACCGGGAGCGGCGTTCGAGGTGGCGCCGGGCCAGGTGCTCGGGGGGATCGACGCGATCCGCCCCGCGCTGGAGGAGCTGGCGGCCCTGCGCCCCGCGATCGCCTACGACGGCGAGCCCCACGTGATCGTGGTGGACGACATCGCCCTCGTGGCCAACGACTGGACGATGACCGCAACCCTCCCCGACGGTACCCGGCTGCGGCAGGGCGGGCGCAGCGCCGACGTGCTGCGCCGCCGGCCCGACGGGACCTGGCGGGTGCTGATCGACCAGCCCCGGGGCGCGACCCTCGCCTCGTGATGCGGTCACGCGGTGACGGAGCGGGCGGGCCGCCCCCCGGCCGGCTGGACGCGGACGTCGCCGCGGCCCGCGGCGGCGACCGGGCGGCCCTGGAACGGGTGATCGTCGAGATCCACCCCCGCGTCCACCGGCTCGCCCTGCGGATGACGGCCTGCCCGGCCGATGCCGAGGACGCGACCCAGGAGATCCTGATCCGGGTCATCACCCGGCTCGACTCGTTCCGGGGGCAGGCTGCGTTCACGACCTGGGTGCACCGGGTGGCGGCCAACCACCTGCTCGACTGCCGCCGCAGCCGGGCGGAGCGGCTGAACCTCACCTTCGACGGCTTCGCCGCCGACCTGCTCGACGGGTTGGACGCCGGACCCAGCGCCCGTCCCGACGCCGCCCTGCTCGAACGGGAGGTGCAGCTCGCCTGCACCCACGCCCTGCTCACCTGCCTGGACCGGGAGCACCGGCTGGCCTACGTTCTGGGCGAGGTGTTCGAGCTCGACTCCGCCGAAGCGGGTGGCATCTGCGGCGTCGACCCCGCCACGTACCGCAAGCGGCTGTCCCGGGCCCGGCAGCGCGTCCGGGGCTTCCTGTCGGCCCACTGCGGCCTGGTGGCGGAGCGCGCCGCCTGCCACTGCTCCCGCCGCGTCGAGGCGGCCGTGCGGTCGGGGCGGGTCGATCCCGACCGGCTCCGGTTCACGGAGCGGGTCGAGGACGTGACGACCGGGGTGGCGGGGCTGTGCGACGCCGCCGGGCTGCTGCGCAGCCTGCCTCCGGCGCGCGTGCCGGCCGGGTCGCGCGAGCGGGTGCTCGCCCTGATCGAGCGCACCGGGCTCCTGACCTGATCTCGCACCGGGCCCGGCCCCGCCGGGGCCGGCGGGCGGCTCAGTCGTCCTCCCGGTCCTCCTCGCCCTCGCCCTCGGGGGACGCCCGATGGTCGTCGTCCTCCACATGGGGCCCGTCGTCTTCA
>JBFLWO010000248.1:0-4271 GCA_040757755.1 Actinomycetota bacterium | reverse complement strand
CCGTGCGTCCCGGAGGCGCTGATCACCACGGGAGCCGCGGTGAGGACGCACGGGTCGTCCGCGGTGGCGGGTGTGCCGGCGACCTTGAGCCCCTGCGCGTCGGTCCACGCGATGCGGGTGCCGTCCGGGGAGATCGACGCCTCCTTCGCGACGCCGCTCGCCGGGATGTAGCAGTCGACGGCGGCGGGGAAGGTGACGGCCTGGTCGATGCCCTGGGTGGCGATCACCCCGATCTTCCCGACGGTCTGCTGGCCGCCGCTCCACTGCTCCGCCTCGAACGCGGCGACCCGGCCGTTCGCGGAGACGTCGGTGCGGCGCAGGTCGAGGCCGGTGCCGGACGTGTCGAGCCACGGCGTGAACTGGGAGCCGTACGGCTCGCCGGTGCCGGCGTTCTGCACGGAGACGGTGCTGCCGGACGCCGCGACGATGCGCTGCCCCACGAGCGACGGGTACTGCTGCCCGGTGATGACGATCGGGTCGAGGACGTTGCCGTCGGCGAGGTGGACGTAGATGCCCTGCTGGAAGTTGATCGGGCAGCACCCGCTGCTGTTCGAGAACCCGTAGACGAGGTGCTTGCCGTCGGCGGTGATGTCGAAGCCGAGCGGGTACGCGTAGATCGCCCAGCCGGCCGGCGACGTCAGCGGCCCCTGGACGGTGGAGGTGCCGTCCGGCTCCCAGATCCTGTACGTGGAGAGCCGGGCGATCTTGCCGGGCTCGTTGCGCACCGCCACGATGCGGCCGCCGTCCGACTGGGCGACGTCCAGCCACCGTTCCGTCGCGCCGCCGCTGTTCACCACGGGGGTCGCGAGCCGCGCCTTGCGCGTCCCGTCGAGCGACGCGAGCCACACCTCGCCGTTGTCGATGTAGGCGATGGAGGCGGCGTGCGCGGCGCCGGGGGCGAGGACGGCGGCCGCGAGGAGGGTGGGCAGCGACCTGCGGATCACGGGGGCACGGAATCAGGCGGGCGCTTCCCCCGCATCCGTGAAACCACGGGGCCACCGCCCCGGGGCGCCCATATGATCCGGCGATGATCGGGGTCCACGGCATGGACGTCGACGGGCTGCTCGGTCGCGACGGCGAGCTGGCGCGCCTGCGGGACGTCGCCGAGGGCGTGGGGGCGGGGCGCGGGCGGGCGCTCCTGGTGATGGGCGCCCCCGGCGTGGGGAAGAGCGCGCTGGTGCGGGCGGCACGCCCCGCCGGCATGCCGCTCCTCGAGGTCGCCGGGGTCGAGAGCGAGATCGACCTTGCGTTCGCGGGCCTCGCCGCCCTCCTGGACCCGGTGCGCGGGCACCTCGAGGCGTTGCCGGACCCGCAGCGCCGGGCATTGCGCGCCGCGCTCGACGGGGCCCCGGACCTCGCGGACGGCGCGCTCGTGCTGCACGCGGTGGTGGCGCTTCTGACCGCGGCGGCCTCGACGGGCCCGCTGTGGCTGGAGGTGGACGACGTCCAGTGGCTCGACCCGTCGTCGCGTCAGGCGGTCGCGTTCGTCGCCCGCCGCGCCGCCCGTATCGGGCTCGGCCTGGTGGTGGTGCGCTCGGTCCGCGGTGAGGAGCCCGCGGATGGGTGGCCGGACGTGGAGGTCCTCGCCGTCGGCGAGCTGCCCCGCGACGCGTCCCTGGCGCTGGCGCGTCGCGGGGGCCTGCCGGATGCGGTCGCGGAGGAGCTCGTGGAGGCGGTCGGCGGCAACGCCCTCGCGCTCGCCGAGGCCCCCGCCCTTCTCGCGCCCGCGGAGCGCGACGGGCGGGTGGCCCTTCCCGCGCCGGTGCCGGTCGGTGACCGTCTGCGGCGGGCGTACGCCGGCAGGCTCGGCGAGCTGCCGGAGCGGACCCGGGAGGCGTTGCTCCTGGCGGCGCTGTCCCGGGACGGCGCCGCCGCGACGCTGGCCGCCGCGCTGGGGGGCATGGACGCGTTCGGGCCGGCCGAGGACGCGGGGCTCGTCGTGGTCGGCGGCCGCGGGGTGCGGTTCCGCCACCCGATCGTGCGCGCCGTCGTGGAGGGCATCGCGTCGGCGGACGGGCGCCGCGCCGCCCACCGGGCGCTGGCGGCGGCGGCGGACGGGCCGGAGCGCGTGTGGCATCTCGCGGCCGCGGCGCAGGGGCCCGACGAGGATCTCGCGGCGGGGCTCGCCGAGCTCGGCGGGGATGCGCAGCGGCGCGGGGCACCCGCCTCCGCGGCGATGGCGTTCGCCCGTGCCGCCGCCCTCAGCCCGGATCCCGCCGCGGCGGCGGCGCGCACCGTGGCGGCGGCGTCACTCGAGATCGTCGCCGGCCGGCCGGGGCAGGCGCGGCGCCTGCTCGACGACGTGCTCACGTCGGTGACGGACCCCCTCGTCCGCGCCGACATCCAGCTTCTGCGCGGCACCGCGATCCAGCAGTCCGGCCGGCCGATGGCGGCGTTCGCCCTACTGGAGCGCGAGGCGGAGCGCGTGCTCCCGCACGACGCGGCGCGCGCGGCGGGGCTGCTCACCCAGGCCGGTGTCGCCCTTTTCGCGCATGGGCCGGTGGAGCGGCTCGCCGCCCTCGCGGAGCGGGCCCTGGCGTTGGTGCCGCCGCAGGCCCGGCTCGTGCCCGCCGTGCTGCACGCGTCGGCGCTCACGAGTCTCGGGGAGCACGAGCGGGCGCGGGCGCTCCTGCGCGCCCCGGAGGCCCGCCTCGACGTGCTCGACCCGACCGGTCCCGGCCACGAGATCCTCACGGTCGTCGCCCTCTGCCATCTGTGGATGGAGGACCACGAGGACGCGGAGCGGCTGCTCGGCTGGCTGGTGGAGACGGTTCGGGAGCGCGGGGGGATCGTGCCGCTCGCGTTTCCGCTCGCGGTGCTCGCGACGGTGCACCTCCGGCGCGGGGCGTTCGCGGAGGCGTCCGCGCTGTGCGCGGAGGGGCTCGCGCTGGGCGAGGACGCCGTCGGCGGGTTCCTCCATTCGCTGACGCTGGTGGCGGCGGCCTTCGTGGCGGCCCACGTCGGTGACGGCGCGGCGTGCGTGGAGCACGCGGAGCGCGCGCGGGCGCTGGCGCTGCGCCTGGATCTGACGTCCACGCTGGCGTGCGCGGAGCAGGCGCTCGGCTTTCTCGCGCTCGGCAGGGGTGACGCGCCGACCGCCGTCGCCCACCTGGAGCGGGCGATGGAGCACACCCGCCGGTTCGGCTCCCGCGACCCGTCGTTCCTCTACACGCACGGGGATCTGATCGAGGCGTACGTTCGGGTGGGACGCACCCGCGACGCGGAGGAGCTCACGCAGGAGCTCGCGGACGGCACGGCGCGCACCGGGGGCGCCTGGGCGGCGGCGGCCGCCGCGCGGTGCCGGGCGCTTCTGGATGGCGACGAGCGCCTCGACGGGCACGTCCGTGCGGCGCTCGCCGCCCACGCGCGGGTCACGCTGCCGTTCGAGCAGGCGCGGACGCAGCTCGTGCTGGGGGAGCGTCTGCGCCGCGCGCGCCGCCGCGCCGACGCCCGGGCGGTCCTCGCCGCGGCGCACGAGGCGTTCACGGCGCTCGGCGCCGGGCACTGGGCGGCCCGCGCCGCGCACGAGCTGGAGGCCTGCGGGGCGCGCCCCACGGTGGGCGCCGCGACGGACGGCCCCCTCACCCCGCGCGAACGCGAGGTGTGCGCGCTCGTCGCGGGCGGCGCAACGAACCGCGAGGTTGCGGCGACGCTCTTCATGTCCCCCCGCACCGTCGAGCACCACCTGCGCCTGGCGTACCGCAAGCTCGGCGTGCGGTCCCGCACCGAGCTCACGAGCCGCTGGGGGCCGGAGCTCTCCTCCCGCTGACGGCGCGGGCTCCCCGCGGCGGTCGCGGTCGTGGACGAGCGCCCATGCGCCACCATGAGGCACAGGGCGGCCGACAACGGCGGGCACGGGGCATGCCGCGCGCTGCGCGGTCTCGCGCACGAGCGACCGCGGATCAGTGCTCGGGGAGAGCCTCAATCCCATCCACCATCGCGGCGGGGAACGGACCCCGAATACGGCGAGGGGGATTCTGGAGGCCCGCGTCGCCCCTGCGCCGCCTCGCCACGCGAATCGGCGCCACCCATCGTCCGTCGCGCGTCACTTGGCGGCCGGCCCGCGCGTCACTTGGCGCGTCGCCGTCGCGTCAATTGGCGTACGCCTCCGCGTCACTTGGCTTCCGGGCCGCGCGTCACCCGGTTCAGACCCGACGGAGCGTCCCGGGCGATCCGGTGAAATCAGGGGTGTCAAGGCCGGTCGAGAATTGACCCCGTGGCGCCGGTCGAGAATTGACCCCCCTTGGGGGCGGCGGCCGGGCGCGGAGGGA
>JBFLWO010000247.1:0-4275 GCA_040757755.1 Actinomycetota bacterium | reverse complement strand
AGGACGCGTCCGGCGCCGTGGTCTGGCAGGCGACGCGCGACGCCGCCGGCCTCGACGCCGACCCCCTGCTGGCCGCTTCCGCCGCCGCCGAGGCCGCGGGCGAGCTGGCCGGCCGGGACGCCGCCGAGGGGCTCGCGGAGGCCTTGTGGAACAAGTGAGCGCGACGGTGGCGCAATCGCCGCGAGATTTCCTATATTCCCGGCCGTCCATGCCCCGCAAGGTCCTGGTCGTCGACGATGACAAGTCCGTGCTCGGGCTCGTGCGCAAGTTCCTCGCGGCCGCCGGCTTCTCCGTGGTGGTGACGGACAACGGCTCGGAGGCGCTGATGCTGGTGCGCGAGTCGCGCCCCGACGTCATCCTCGTCGACGTCGACATGCCCGGCCTCGACGGCATCGCCGTGTGCCGCGTTCTCAAGAAGGAGGCCGCGACGCAGAACATCCCGGTGGTCATCATGTCCGGGGCGCGCATCTCCGAGCAGGACATGCTGGCGGGCTTCTCCGGCGGGGCCGACGACTACGTGGCCAAGCCCTTCTCCCTGCCCGTGCTGCAGGCGCGGCTGGAGGCGGTGCTGCGACGCTACAAGGCGGCCGGCGGGGCCGCGGAGAGCAAGCTGCGCAAGGCGGGCATCGAGCTGGACCCCGCGGGGCGCGTCGTGACGGTGGCGGGCAAGCCGGTCTCGCTCACGCGCAAGGAGTTCGACCTGCTCGCCGTGCTCATCGAGAAGTCCGGCCGCGTGCTGAGCGTCCCTTACCTGCTCGAGACGGTGTGGGGCTACGACCCCGCGGACTACAACGACCCGGGCACCGTCGAGGTGCACGTCTCCCACCTGCGCAAGAAGCTCGGCCCCAAGCTGGGCAAGCGCATCGTCAACGTCGTCGGCCACGGCTACAAGCTCGACGCGTAGCGCCGCGGCCTCCTCGCCGCGTCCCGGCCTGAGTCCGCCCATCCTCGGATAGCCAAGGACCATCCCCGGGGATAGTTCCCGGTGCTCACGCGGTCGCACGGTCTCGCCGCCGCAATTAGGCCGCCCTTAAGTCGCCCTTCAGCGCCGCTTCTTCCCCCGCGGCTATCCTCATGGCGCAGGGAGGACAAGGCCATGAGGACTCTACTGACGGCGGCGGTGATGATGGCGACGGCGGCGACGGCGCGCGCCGACGGCTACCGGACGATGGCGCGCGAGCTGGCGTCTCAGGCCAAGCGCGCCGGCGTCATGCGCGTGGCGGTGCTGCCCTTCGAGCCCGCGGACGGCGGCAGCCCGCGCGACGGCTGGAACATCTCGGAGAAGCTGGTCACGCAGCTGGTGCGGACGGGCAAGGTCCAGGCCCTGGAGCGCTCCATGCTGCGCGCGCTGCTCTCGGAGCAGCGGCTCGGCCAGACCGGCGCGCTGGACCCCGCCACGCTCAAGCGCATCGGGCGCGTGCTCTCGGCCGACGGCATCGTGACCGGGAGCTTCACCACCATCGGCCGCGAGGTGGAGGTCAACGCGCGGCTCATCAACACCGAGACCGGCGTCATCGTCGCGGCCAGCGAGCGCAGGGCCGGCCGGGACTGGTTCGACCTGCCCAACCTCTTCGTGCCGGCCCCGGAGTTCTCCGTCGCGGCGCCGGAGATCGTCGAGGAGGGAGAGAGCGCCTTCGCGATGCGCGACGCCCTCACCGACGAGGGCTGCGACGACGCGGCCGCGCGCGTGGACCGGCTCGAGAACGACATCCTGGACATCAAGGCGCGCTACTGGGCCTTGCGCCTGAAGAAGGGGCTGGACCTGGCGTCCCTCAAGACGAACCCGGGCTCGACCATCACCGACCCCGAGCTCAAGCAGCAGTTCTACGACCGCATGAACGCCTGGTACGCGCAGCCGCGCGTCCCGCCGCTCGACGCGGCGGAGACCAAGCGCCTCGTGGCCGTGGACGGGCAGGCCCACGCCCTGCACAAGCAGTGCCGCCTCTAGGAGGTCACATGGACAAGCTCCTCATCGCCGACGACAACCCCGGGGTGCGCAAGATGCTCTACCAGGCGCTCTGGGACGAGGACCGCGACTTCGTGCTCGCCGCGGACGGGGACTCCGCGCTGCGCCTGGCGCGCCGCGAGCGCCCCGACCTGGTCATCCTCGACCAGCGCATGCCCGGGCGCGACGGCCTCGCGGTCTGCGGCGCCCTGCGCGCCGACGAGTCGACCGCGGACATCCTGGTGCTCATGCTGACGGGGGCCGGGGAGGAGCTGGACGCGCGCGCCGTGGGCGCCGACGCCTACATCGCCAAGCCGTTCAACCTGCGCGAGCTCGACGAGCGGGTGCGCGAGATGCTCGGGAGGCGGGCGTGAAGGCCGGCCGCACGGTGCTCGTGGCCGACGACGAGCCGGGCGTGCGCGAGGTGCTCCGGCGCGGGCTCGGCGCGCCCGGCTGCCGCGTCCTGGCCGCCCGCGACGGCGAGGAGGCCCTGACGCTGGCGCGCGAGGGCGAGCCCGACGTCGTCCTGCTCGACCTGAACATGCCCAAGCTCGACGGCTGGGCCGTGCTGCGCGCGCTGCGCGAGGGGGCCCGCACCCGGCTGCTGCCCATCATCATGCTCACGCACGCGGGCTCCGTGCAGGACCGCGTCGGAGGGCTCGAGCGCGGCGCCGACGACTACGTCACCAAGCCGTTCTCGCTGGCGGAGCTTCGGGCGCGGGTGGACGGGGTGCTGCGCCGCCACCGCGAGAGCCTGCACGCCAGCCCCCTCACCGGCCTGCCCGGCAACCCCGCCATCGAGGAGGAGGTCGAGCGGCGCATCGACTCCGGCGAGCCCTTCGCCCTCTTCCACGCCGACATCGACCGCTTCAAGGCCTTCAACGACGCGCGCGGGTTCGCCGCGGGCGACATGGTGCTGCGGGAGACCGCGGACATGGCGCGCGCGGCCGCGGGGACGCACTTCGCCGGCCACATCGGCGGCGACGACTTCGCCCTCGTCACCGACGCCACCGACGCGCCGCACGTCGCCCAGCGCCTGGTCACGCTCTTCGACGAGCGGGCTCCGGTCTGGGCGCGGCCGGTCCGCGCCCGGCCCCTCACGCTCTCGGTGGGCATCGCCACGACGACGCGGCGCAGCTTCTCCTCCTACCGGCAGGCGGCGGCCGCCGCGTCGGAGATGAAGGCCTACCTCAAGGCGCGCCCCGCCGCGCTCAGCCGCTTCGCCTTCGACCGCCGCGACGCCGGCGGGGAGCCGGTCCAGGGTTGACGCGGGCGAGGGGCGGGGTTATGCTCAGGCATGGACATGGGCTCGACGACATGAACGCGGAGGAGACGGGGCCGCTCCACGGCTGGATACTCGTGGTCGACGACGACCCCGCGCAATGCAGGCTCGTCCGCCGCGTCCTCGGCCGCGAGTACCGCGTCCGGTCGGCCACGAGCGCGGGAGAGGCCTTGCCGTTGCTCGATTCGAGCTGGAGCCTTCTCATCCTGGACATCCACCTGCCGGGCACGGGCGGCCTCGAGCTCCTGCGCGCGGCGAGGAAGAAGCACCCCGGCCAGCCGGTCCTCATCTTGAGCGGCGACGTCGACATGGACACGGTGCGGGAAGCCCTCGCGTCCGGCGCGCACACCTACATCACCAAACCGTTCGACGTCGAGGACTTGCAGGACGCGGTCTCGGCCTTGACGGGGAACGGCCACCCGGCGGCTCCCGAGCGCCGCCCGTGGAGGGTGAAGCCTCCCGCTTGAGAGCGGGCCGCGCCCGCTCCTCGCGGGACCGCCGCCGCTACGCCCCGCCGCCCCCCAGCAGGCGGCGCAGCGTCTGGCGCAACTCCTCGACCTCGAAGGGCTTGACCAGGTACTCGGCCTTGGTCTTCTGGAAGAAGTCCAGCACGCGCCCGTTGAGGATGTCCCCGGTCACGAAGAGCATGCGGGGCAGGCGCGGCGCCGTGCGCGCGGCCAGCGCGGCGTAGAGGTCCGGTCCCCGCACGCCCTCCATGCCCATGTCCGACACGACGAGGTCGAAGCCCTCGGCCCGGACGAGCTCGAGGGCGTGGCCGGGGTCGGTGACGCCGACGGGCTCGTCGCCCTCCTCGCGCAGCACCCGCGTGATGAGCTCGACGATGTCCTTCTCGTCGTCGACGACCAGCACGCGCTTGCCCGGGACCGCGGGATGGCCCGGGCCGCTCGCCTGCGGCTCGGCGTCGAGCAGGTCCTCCTCGCGCGCGGCGGGCAGGTCCAGCCGGAACGTCGTGCCCTTCCCCTCCACCGACTCGAAGGAGAGGGTCCCGCCGTGCTCCTCGGCGATCTGGCGGCACACCGACAGGCCC
>JBFLWO010000246.1:0-4276 GCA_040757755.1 Actinomycetota bacterium | reverse complement strand
CGTGCCTGCTCGGCCTGTCCCTCGCGCTCATCGGGCTCGTACCGATCGCCCGCGCCGCCGGCGTCCCCGCCCGCGCCGCGTTCACGGCGGGCGGGCTCGTCCTCGTCGTCATGTGGATGCTGCCGTGGCGCACCTGGGACGCCATCTCCGGGTCCCTCGCCATGGACTTCTCCACGTGGGTCGCGTCCGGGCTGATGGTGGTGCTGGGCACGGTGTGGACGGTGATGTACAACGCCGACCTCGTCACCGCCGCGGCGGCGCGCACCCTGGGGCGGGCCCGGCACCTGACGCCGGTCCTCAGGATCTCGATGGCGTACCCCCTGGCGGGCCGGTTCCGCACCGGGACGACCCTCGCCATGTTCACGCTCGTCGTCTTCACGCTCGTCACCGGCAGCGTGTCGTCCAGCTCGTTCATGGCGGCGATGCAGGACACCGCCACGTACGGCGGCGGCTTCGACGTGCGCGCCAGCACCGGTGCGGTGACCCCCATCGACGACATCGGCGCCGCCGTCGCCCGCGCCCCCGGCATCCGCGCGGGGGACGTCGTCGCCACCGGAAGCCAGTCCCTCCTCGCCGTCGACGCCCGGCAGGCCGGCACGGGGCGCCCGTACGAGAGCTACGCGGTGCGCGGCCTCGACCGCCCGTTCCTCGACCGCACCACCTTCGCGCTCGGGGCGATCGGCCGGGGGTACGCGTCGTCGCGGGAGGTGTGGGAGGCGCTGCGGGACCGGCCCGACCTCGCCGTCGTCGACGCCCTCGTGGTGCCGCACCGCGACGCGTTCGGGTTCGCGTTCACGGCGACGGACTTCCGGATGAGCGGCTTCTACGTCGACGACGGCCGCTTCGACCCGGTGCCGGTCGACGTGCGCGACCCGCAGACCGGGCGGTCGCGACGGCTCACCGTGATCGGGGTGCTGTCCGACGCGGCCCCGCCGGAGATGCTCGGCATCGTCACGTCCCGGCGGACGCTGGCCGCGGCGTTCCCGGGGCGGGCCCGGCCCACCGTCCACTACTTCGCGCTCGCCCCCGGCGTCGACCCGGACGCCACCGCCGCCCACCTCGAGTCCGCGTTCCTCGACGCGGGGATGGAGGCGGCGTCGATCCGGGAGGTCGTCGCGGACGCCACCGCGGCGAGCCGCACCTTCAACCGCCTGATCGAGGGGTTCATGGGGCTCGGCCTGGTGGTCGGGGTCGCCGCCCTCGGCGTGATCAGCGCCCGGGCCGTGGTGGAGCGGCGCCGCCACATCGGGGTGCTGCGCGCCATCGGCTTCCGCCGGTCGATGATCGAGGCGGCGTTCCTTCTGGAGTCCGCGTACGTCGCGCTCACCGCGATCGTCGCGGGGGCCGGCCTCGGCCTCGTCCTCGCCTACAACATCGTCGACGACGTGCGGCGCCAGCCGAGCTGGCGGCACCTCACCCTCGTCGTGCCGTGGGGGAACCTCGCCGTCATCTTCACGGTGGTGCTCGGCGTCGCCCTGGCGGCGTCGCTCGCCCCCGCGCGCCGCGCCGCGCGGGTCCTCCCCGCCGACGCGCTGCGCTACCAGTAGCGGGTCGCGCCGCTACCGGGCGGCGGTGAGGAGGGCCGCGAGCTGCGGCGGCGCCGGGCTGTACGTGGAGGCGAGCCCGGCGCGGTCCCACCCCGCGGCGATGCCGCCGGCGTCGTACGCGCTCTGCAGGAACGCCAGCAGGGCGCGGCGCGGGTCGGCCGCCGAGCGGACCGCCTCGTAGGGCAGCACGGCGAGCGCCCCCGTCGGCTGCTCCGTCCAGCGCGCCTCCGCGGGGAACAGGGGGTGGCTCGCGAGGCCCGCGGGCTCCGGCGCGGTGTAGCTGTAGAACGCCGGCTCCCGCATGGTGGGGTCCCCCGGCCAGAAGCCGAAGGAGATCACCTCGTGGGAGTACGCCTCCCGGGTGACGCGGTCCGCCCCCGGCGAGACGCCGCCCTCCCGCCCGGAGAAGCGCGTCACCGCCAGGTCCAGGGAGTGCCAGAACAGGTGCACGGGGCTCGTCTTGCCGCAGAACCAGCCGGCGAACTCCTCGAACACCCCGTCCACCCAGTCGAGGATGCGCCAGAAGCGGCGCACGTACTCCGGGTCGTACGCGGAGTGCTCCTCGTCGGCGGGGAACGGCGTGGTCATCGGCACGCCGAACGGATGCTCGACGAGGGCGACGTCGATGCCGAGGCGGCCGAGCGCGGCGTGGAGCTCCCGGTCGAACGCCGCGACGGACAGGCCGTCGTGCAGCGGGAACGACTCCCCGCGCCCGTCGGCGCAGCGCACCCGCAGGGCGTGGTCGAGCAGGTCGAAGTCGACCTGGAAGGTGACGCCCCGGTGGTGCAGCCGCCGCGTGGTGAGCCCCGTCACGTCGACGTAGAGGGGGACGTGCCACCAGTGGTTGCGCGGCGCCGCGGTGGCGAGCCGCACCTTCCCCACGATCTGCGCGTACAGGTGGAGCGTGACCTTCGTCGGTTCCCACGCCTCGAGCGGCAGGGCGGGAAGGTCGGGGGTGTCGCTCATCGGTCCTCCAGCACGACGTGCCGACGCGCCCTCCGCGGCCGGACACGCGCGGCCATCGTCTCACAATGCGGGTCATGCGAGGGGCGGTTTCGGCGGTCGAGTCGGCTAGCAGAAACCATCCGACTGCGGCGTAATTGTGGTACAACGATCCCGTGGACGTGTCGGTGAGGCGTGCGGCGGAGATGCTCGGTCTCAGTCCCCGCACGGTGCGCGCGTTGATTGCGGACGGCAGGCTTCCAGCCCGACGGATCGACGACCGGCAATGGATCGTCGACAGCGACGATGCCCGTCGCCTGCTCGGGCGCGCCCGTCCGCCCGGCCGGCCTCTGTCACCTCGCTCGGCTTGGGCGATCCTGGCGCTGGCCGAAGGTATCGCACCTAAAGGGTTGTCGGCATCGGAGATGGGACGCGCGCGGCGGCGCCTCGCCAGCCTCGCCGCCATGCCGCCACGCGCGCTGGCCGGGCGTGCCGCCGTGCATCGCTTCCGGGCCCACTCCGGCGTCCTCGGCCGAATCGCGGACGACGATCGGCTCGTCCGAGCGGGTGTGACAGGGGCATTGAACTACGGAGCCGACGTCATCGCATTGGAACTGATCGAGGGCTACGTCCGTCCCGGCGACCTGGACCCGCTCGCGGCCGCATACGCCCTGCAGGTCGCCTCCGAGGGAAGGGAGAACGTGATCCTCCGCGTCCCCATCGGGAACTGGCCGTTCGAAGGAGGCGCGCGCGTTGCCCCGAGGGCGGTGGTCGCCGTCGATCTCATCGACTCTGGCGATGACCGCAGCGTGCGTGCCGGTCACCGGCTCCTCGATCTCCCCCTCGGACAGACCGAGGAGGAGACCTGATCGATCTTCCGCCCCTCGGCGACCTCGGGACCGCCTTGTGGAACGCGCTCCTCGACATCGGGGAGCGGGTGCCCTCGGGCTGGACCCTGGTCGGCGGTCAGATGGTCATGCTCCTCGGGCTCGAGAACGGGCGGACCCCCCCGCGGGTCAGCGTCGACCTTGACCTCGTCATCGACGCACGGGTGAGACCACCGGCGCTTCCCCGCATGGTCCGCACGCTCTCCGATCTTGGATTCGTCGAGGCGCCCGTCGGGCTCGACGAGGTCGCCCATCGCTTCCGGCGCCAGGCTGTAACGGTCGACGTGCTTGCCCCCGAGGGAGTGGGAAGGCGAACCGACCTGCGCACCGTGGGGCGCGCGACGACAGTCGAGATCCCTGGCGGCACCTTCGCGCTCAGACGGTCGGCTGGGGTCGAGGTCACGGTGGCAGGACGCAGGGGCGTCGTGCACCGTCCGGACGTGCTGGGCGCCCTCGTGGTGAAGTCACGTGCCGTCGTCGCTGACGCTCGCCGCGGGCCGGAACGCCACCTTCGGGACCTCGCGTTTCTCTACACCCTCGTGCAGGACCCGATAGCCCTGCGCGACGAACTGTCATCGGCCAATCGCCGGCGCCTCCGCGCCGTCCGCGAGGTCGCGGACGCGGACCCCGCTTGCTGGTCCAGTCTCGGCGACGCGGAGCTCATCTTCCGGGCACGAGCGGCTCTCGACCTCATGGGTTCTCCTTGAGGGCGGTTCCGTCACGTCCGCGTCGCGGGAGGGGCAACGGATCGCCGCCACCGTCCGCATCGGGAGCCGCTCCGACGGCGCGCGCGGGCACTCCGTCGACCGCCTGGCTTGGCGCATGCGCCTCGCGATCCAGGACCGGACTCCCGACCGACGACCACCGCCCGGCGGGCGCGCCCGGCCGCCGCGCCCGGCC